>NZ_JAAHIE010000299.1:0-9028 GCF_010671945.1 Moorena sp. SIO4E2 | reverse complement strand
TTGATCCGGAATAAATTAGAAATGGGTAAGCCAAATCAAACTAATAGATTGGTTGAGATAAAATTGAACAAAAAAAATCCCCAGCGGGTAGCTGAGGGATGAGTCAGGGTGCATCTACTATTTCTTATTACTTCATTACTCTATCTCGATCCGGAAGAAATTAGAAATGGGTAAGCCAAATCAAACTAATAGATTGGTTGAGACAAGAGTGAACAAAAAAAATCCCCAGCGGGTAGCTGAGGAATGAGTCAGGGTGCATCTACTATTTCTTAATCCTTCATTGCTCTATCTCGATCCGGAAGAAATTAGAAATGCTTACGCTAAGGAGACAGCCAAGATGGCTATTCCACATAGAACTGATAGATTAGTTGAGACAAAATTGAACAAAAAAAAATCCCCAGCGGGTAGCTGAGGGATGAGTCAGGGTGCATCTACTATTTCTTAATCCTTGATTGATCTATCTCGATCCGGAACAATATGGCAAAACAGGTCTGCTCTACTAACCATGGGGCAAGCGGGGGATTGACGTTATTTACAAATCCTCCCAGGTCTCCTCAAGAAACTCCATAATCCGTTGGTCAACCGACATCTTTGAACCGTCTCCAGAGAGGCTGGTTGCGCCTGAAGTGTAGAAGTGGCCGAAGGCGGGGACCCAGGCAAAGGTATATCGAACACCAACTTCCTTGTAATGCTCAATCAGAATGGGCATTGAAACGAAATAGCCTTCCAGGTCGTTCTGGCCTTGGAACAGGAGGATCGGCGGGCTATCCGATGATTCTGTTACCGTGTTGAGGATGTCGAAGCCAAGGATACTACCCGACAGCAAGAAAGCAGCTGCCACCGGTTCGTGCATACCATGGGCGACGTTCAAAGTTGTTAAGGCTCCGGCAGAAAATCCACCGAGGACAATGCGCTCTGGATCGATATTGTACGTTTCAGCTGAGTTGCGGATATGGTTGACGGCGGTACGTAGATCTTCGGCAGCCGACAGCACCCCATCGGTGATAAGTTTCATGTCTTCAGGATCGCTAGGATCCAGGGGATCGAGGTCCATTATTTTACGAACCTTATTCAGCTGATCGATCATGATTTCGACGTTCGTCATGTCGATATCCTCTGGCGGGTAGTCCGACGCTACTGGGTTGTCAGGTATCAGTCGATAAGTGATTGCGAAGCAAACGTAGCCCCGCGTTGCAAACTTTCGGCAATAATCCCCCGGGGAGGTGTCTTGCGCGCCACCTTCGTCGTAGGTGTAGCGTGGACTGCCACGATGGAACGAGCCGCCGTGGGTAAAAATGACAGCGGGTCGTGGTTTTTCTTCCGTTTTTTCTTCCGTGTCTTCAAGGGGCTCGTAGACATCCATCCACAAGTCGAGATCATCCAATTCACCGTCTTCTTTGATAACATCCCCTTGGCCGTAGATCACCTCTGGCGTGACCTTGTAGTCAAGCATGGATCGGCTTTCAGCTAATGCAGGAGCTTGAAACAACATCCACAAACACAGACAAATTAAAGCAAACAAAGCAGTAAACTTTCTCATCAGCACTCCTAATGACCTAGAGGTATAACGATTCAGAAAAAATCAATACAACTGAATCTCCCTGGAACATAGTAAATCATTTAAGGAAACTGATCAACCCACATTCCGCACCCCCCAGTGCCAGCCATGTTGGTTTGATAATAATTCTTTTTGATAGTAGTTATGTACTACTGTGATTCCTCATTTTTTAGTTTCCAGATATTGGGGTCGAGATACGTACAATATTAGCCATTAGGCTGGAAACCCCCTCTCCGAAATGGTTTGACAACTCTTGTTTCAAAACGCGATCGCATTGATCAGGACTGATAGATTGGTTGAGACAAGATTAAACAAAAAAAATCCCCAGCGGGTAGCTGAGGGATGAGTCAGGGTGCATCTACTATTTCTTAATCCTTCATTGCTCTCTCTAGATCCGGAAGAAATTAGAACTGATAGATTGGTTGAGACAAGATTGAATAACAAAAATATCCAGCGGGATGTCAAAGGCAATGATAATCAATCGTCAATCAGAAGTCTTTGCATTTAATTTTTGCTTGGCGTCCATCCTCGTGGCGAAAGACAATTCCTTCTGCCCTGCACCCAGGGGAATACAAACTTTCTAGATCTGTTAATGCGTCTCTTAGTTCGTTGAAGGTTCTAGCAATATTCTCAAACACAGGAGCTTGTAAGTTAAACAGTACGCAAATATGTTCCTTTAGCTTTAATGGGTTACCCTGAATTTTTGGTCCCAAAGCTTCCGCACAATGTTTCCCATCCGGTACGTCAGATAGATCTGTGTTTCTCATCGCTTCAAAGATCCATTGATCAGCTGGATCGTCCGAGTTAGCATCTACATACCAACCATCTTGTATGCCAAGCTGTTTTTGTTTCTTGGTTGGATTACGCCGTTTTTCTAAATGTATACATTTGCCAGAAACCACACTTAAGCGTACATTAGTTCCATCAAGTTTTTCCGTAGCTATTCCTTCGCCAGCGATCACCCACTCGCAACCTGAGCGCACTTTGTTAATAACCTTAAAATTATCTCCCCGTTCAAAAATTGTTGGAATTTTTTTCATAACTCTGACACCAAATTTCAAGAGGGCAATTGCTACACCTCTGTTCACCTTAGACTAGACACCTTACTATGGAATCGATAACAGGATGGGTTATCCCTTTTTCTTCCGCTTACCCTGGCTGAGGGATGAGTCAGGGTGCATCTACTATGTCTTAATCCTTTATCGGTCGATCTTAATCCGGAACAATTTAGAAACCCGTTCGCGTAGCGGGGCAAAACCCATCGCATTGATCAGGAGTGCATTTCTCAAAAGTGATAGATTACTTGAGACAAAATTGAACAAAAAAAATCCCCAGCGATTAGCTGAGGGATGAGTCAGGGTGCATCTACTATTTCTTAATCCTTGATTGGTTTCTCTCGATCCGGAAGAATTTAGAAATGGGTAAGCCAAATAAAACTGATAGATTGTTTGAGACAAGATTAAACAAAAAAAATCCCCAGCGGATAGCTGAGGGATGAGTCAGGGTGCATCTACTATTTCTTAATCCTTCATTGCTCTATCTAGATCCGGAAGAATTTAGAAATGGGTAAGCCAAATAAAACTGATAGATTGTTTGAGACAAGATTAAACAAAAAAAATCCCCAGCGGATAGCTGAGGGATGAGTCAGGGTGCATCTACTATTTCTTAATCCTTCATCGGTCGATCTAGATCCGGAACAATTTAGAAATGGGTAAGCCAAATAAAACTGATAGATTGGTTGAGACAAAATTGAACAAAAAAAATCCCCAGCGGATAGCTGAGGAATCAGTCAGGGTGCATCTACTATTTCTTAATCCTTCATGGCTCTATCTAGATCCGGAAGAATTTAGAAATGCTTAGGCCAAGGAGACAGCCAAGATGGCTATTCCACATAGAACTAATAGATTGGTTGAGACAAGATTGAAAAAAAAAATCCCCAGCCGGTAGCTGAGGGATCAGTCAGGGTGCATCTACTATTTCTTATTCCTTCATTGCTCTCTCTAGATCCGGAAGAATTTAGAACTGATAGATTGGTTGAGACAAAATTGAACAAAAAAAATCCCCAGCGGGTAGCTGAGGGATTAGTCAGGGTGCATCTACTATTTCTTAATCCTTGATTGCTCTCTCTAGATCCGGAAGAAATTAGAAATGGGTAGGCCAAATCAAAAGGCAAGTTGTGAAACCGTTTGACCTTGATGTAAAAAACCTACCCCTTTCAGCCACACTTCCCTGTCTCTCCTCTGCCCCCACACATCCCACACCTCCCACAAGACCCACACTTCCCGGACGAAGTAGCTCACCCAATTTAGAACTGCTATAAACTTGGATAAGTTCTATAACGCAGAAAGCACGATGGAAAGCATTAAAGTAATCTCCCATGTGGGGTCTGATGGTATTTTACATCTGGACGTTCCAGTAGGGATAACGAACGAAGAATTAGAAGTTATGGTGGTTTTTAATCCATTAAAATCATCCTTAAAACTAGAAACACCCCAAGGCTGGATGCCTGGTTTTTTTGAGGAAGTAATTGGGGGTTGGGCGGGAGAACCGTTAGAGCGGGGGAAGCAAGAAGAGTTTGAAACCAGGGAGAGTCTATTTTGAGCTACCTTTTGGATACCAATGTTTGCATTCGGCTGTTGAACAATACCAGTCCGGCGGTGACATCTCGCCTTGCTACCGAACAACCAGAGAATATTTTTATCAGCTCCATAACCGAGATGGAGTTATATTACGGTGCTTATCGTAGTACCAAACAGTCAATAAATTTAGCACTTTTGCAACGATTTTTCAGTCAGTTTACGATTCTACCGTTAGACAGCAATCCTGCCAGAATAGCAGGACAAATCCGGGCTGATTTAGCAGCTATGGGAACACCAATCGGACCTTATGATTTACAAATCGCTGCGATCGCCCTTGCTAATAATTTAATTGTGGTTACTCATAATACGGCTGAATTTAGCAGAGTTCGTGGACTACAAATTGAAGATTGGGAGCTGGACTAGCTTTTAAGCAAATACTACTAGAGGAAGTTGACAAATATGGCAATTAGGGTGTAATATACAAACCCATCATTTACCTTAACCATTGTGTTGAAGCATCAACCATTAGCCCGGATCAGCTCTGCTACTACTAGCTGGAGTGACGTGATGGTATTACTATTGGGGTTGCTGGTTTTAATTCATGGCTTGGGTGGATATGGATTGTATGAACCCCACGAGGGTCACTTCGGCGGCGTTGCCCATGAAATGCTGTTACGTGGGGATTGGATTACGCCTCATCTCAACGGTTCACCCTACCTGAATAAACCCCCATTACTTTATTGGCTGATAGCAACCAGTACGACCCTATGGGGTTCCACAGAGTACGCAGCACGGCTCCCTCTAGCCATTATCGGTTGGCTTGGTGCGATAGTTGCCTGGAAATGGGCGCGAGAACTCTGGAATCCTACCGCTGGTCGTCTAGCAGCTTTAATGCTTTGCTCGACTACTGGCTGGTTTGTGTTTACCCACCAGATTCTGATCGATGTACTCTTGGCCACCTTGCTCTTAGCTACCTATTATTGCTTGTGGCGGTTAGAGAGGGCACCTCACTGTTGGATCTACTGGTTAAGTCTGTATAGTCTTTTAGGATTGTGTGTCTTAACCAAAGGGCCAGTATTCCTAGGATTTCCCCTGATTGGTTGTTTAGCGATCGCATTTAGACAACGGAGCTGGAGACTATTCCAGCAATTGCGAATTCGGCTAGGAATAATCGTGACCTCTCTAGTAACCTTGCCATGGTTTATGGCAGTAGAACAGGCTAACCCAGGCTTTTTCCACTACTTTCTGTTCAACGAAAATCTCAAGCGGATAGCGGATACCCGATGGCCACCAGATTATGAAGTATCTAAAGTCAGTGCCATAGGCTATTTAGTTGTAACAGCAATCTGGTGCCTACCGTGGATAGTGGTACTACCCCAAGCACTCTATAGCGCTTGGCAGGACTACTGGCCAAACTACTCCCGAAACTACTTGCCAAGGTACTCACCAAACTACTCAGATAGTAGCCAACAACCCAATAGTTACCGCTACACAAACCAAAACTGCCATCCCTGCTTTGAGACCTCAGTAGGGTTATCCGATTCCTATTGGGACCCGAAGCAAGAAGGGAGGGAGCTAGGGTTTAGGGAAGCTTCCAGTGACCAGACTTTCACAAATTCCAGGTCATCAGGGATATTGCTCCTAGTCATTGCGGCAACACTGCCTATCGTCGCCTTTCTTCCCCTATCGTCTCGTTTAGTATATTACAGTATTCCTAGTATCCCACCCCTAATTATCCTATGTGCTGGTTGGTGGTCTCGTTGCCAAGACCAGAAGCAGAGACAGGGGCGAATTGCAGCAGCGGTCAGCTTCTGTAGTTTAGGTGTTATTTCCGGGTTAGTGGGGATTAGTGCTAGGCTTTGGAATCCCAATTGGGTCAGCAAATTAGCAGAATTATCCAACTATCGAGACTTCGATGGCATAATTTATGCGATCGCACTCTGGTTTAGTAGTGGTTTTCTGATTGGTGGCATTTTCCTGCTGCTGAAACGTGCCAAGTCAGCATCCGTCTCTATTTTCCTCAGCTTCTTCTTCGTTTATGTCACATTTACCCATAGTTTTACCACTCTCCAAGACATCCGTTCCGCCAAAACCCTGATTGAAACGGCTAATCCTGTCTTAGGACTATCCACGCTCTGGACATTTGAAGGGTCACGAGAACTAGGAGCTGCTGGTGCTATGAGCTACTACCTCAACCAAGACCATAGACATCTTGCAGAAATCGGGAACAGGGAACAGGGAACAGGGAACAGGGGAGAAGAATTGACGAAAACAGTATCAAGACAATACGTTTGCCAAAGGTCTAATCATAAATTCAACCAAGTAGTACTAAAGCCAGGGACTAAAGAAGAACCGAAAAATTTCCCCTCCTCCCTGTCTTGCCCATCTTTCGATCTTCCAGCGGGTTGGGCTAAAGGCAAAGATAATACAGCCTATCGGATCGTACTCGTTCTGACAGATAGTGGCTTCAATCGTTTACCCCCTGAATTTCCAGGACCAAAACCGCAATACGGGATTACTAAACAGAAACTTCAGGAATATTGGGATAGCTCCCGTCCAGTAGTCTTTGTCACGGATTTCCTGGGCCAGCCTGGTGATAATTTAGATGATTTATCAGTGTCTGGCAAATCAGGAAAAGTCCCAAGAGCAGACAGTCAACACTTGTCAGATCATCCAGCAACGATGCAACACCCCGAGAGCAACCTTAACTTACCTAAGCATGTTGGTGAACCCTTGCTAGTGGTTGAACCAAGGAAGCTTTATGGAAACGCTGCTGCTAGAGAAATTTGGTTGGCATCGCAGTAAGCATTCAGCTATCAGCCGTCAGCTATCAGTTATCAGCTATCAGCTATCAGCTATCAGTTATCAGCTTTCAGCTTTCAGCTTTCAGCTTATGGGCTACGTCACAGGCTTCTAGCCTGTGCCACAAAGCTGACGGCTGACGGCTGACCGCTGACCACTGACCGCTGACCGCTGACCGCTGAATGCTTACCTAAAAATTCACGAAAAATATCAGATCAAATTCAATAACTGTCCAGGAATTTTCAATCCTCTTTGAGTTTTATCAAAGACACTAAATCGGTCTTTCCTAACTCTAGCCAGCCTGACTGTTGAGGGAGTTTTTCTATCGCCATCGTCTTAGTTGTTGATGATTCCCTAAATAATTTTTCCAGAGTTTGCTGCAGTAGAGGAAGAGTACTTAAGCCAATCAAAATAGCTACACTAAAGCTGATGATCGCATCCGCCTGAGGCCAGTTGAAAATCCCAACTGCTAAAGCAGCTATTATCGTGCCGATTGAGCTAACTACGTCCGCCAGTACGTGCAAAAACGCACCACGCAAATTGATATCTTGCTCGGTATTTTCCCCTAGCCAATAGAGGTTAATGCTGTTGATCACTACGCCAATTAACGCAGTGACTAGCATCGGCAAACTGAGGATTTCCTCAGGTGTCCCTTGCAGATGGGCGATCGCTTCTCGCCCAATCCATACAGACATAGCCACTAGACCGATACTATTGATCAGACCAGCTAAAACTTCAATTGGTTGATTGCTCATTTGCTTTCGAGACTTCGAGGAGCGTTGAGCCAGCCATGCAGCAAGCAAAGCAATACTCATTGCTACAATATCTGCCAGCATGTGAGCGGAATCAGCTTTGAGAGTTAAACTGTGGCTAACAAAGCCCACAACCATTTCGAGTAAAGCAAAGATTGTGATTAATACAATCACCCTCTTCAACCGCTGAACTTTACCCAGAGATACGCTGGTCTGGCACAAACAACCTAATCTGTTGCAATTGAGCATAGTTTCAATAACTTTGGTTAGTCAACTGGGAAAATAGTCTTGCCTCGGAAAATCGTTTCCTGCACCTCGATATCAATGATATCCATTGGCTCAACCTCCATGGTATGTTCATAAATAATAACAAAATATGAAACAAATATTGTCATAGATATTTCCCTGATTAATTTTTCTGTAGCGACCGCAATTATTTGCCTACTACAACGTGATTTTTATCTGAATTAAAACTTGTGAACACAAGTTTATTCAATGTTTTAAACACTAATTCATACTGTTGTCAAGCTCATGACGTCTTCCAACAATATGAGCCTCAAATACCATATAGCAAAACAAGTTTTTTTGTCAAGCTTTAGCTTTCTTTAAAAATTGCATTTTAAGGAATTAGATTTGAGATAGTACCAAAGTCTATAAACGCTTTACTATGCTTAACTTCCCGCCGTTTAAGTTACCTCAAAAAGTTGATAACATCACTACTTTATTAATTAAATTTTCACAACTAATTAGCATAGTCAGTACGTAAAACACCGTCAGGCGAACAACAAAAATACTCTGACGCTACTCCCAAATTAGTTTTTTAAGTTTTTTAACGGTTGAATCCTATTTAAAGTTTTTGTGTTATCTTAAAAGTAAGGAGATACAAAGAAGCCAGCGCAAAGATTACACGACTGGCGCTGGCTTCTGGGTCCTCCCCTTAGACAAGGAGATAAATCCTATGTTAAAACCAATTCACCCTGATGGTGAGGGTCACCCCTACCACGAAAACGATGCTCGGTACGAGCCGCTATGGGATGCTCGGTACGAGCCGCTACGCGATCGCATTCCCTCGAAACCCCATGATCACCAACTTGACTGGGGTACTGAACTAGCCATCACCGTACTGGCCCCGGCACAAGACATAGAAACTCTAGCAGTAGAGGACGCCTTATGAAAAAGCCCCGTCCTCTAACCGAAAAAGACCGAGCCTTAATCCAGCGCTACAGTAACTGCCAAATTGCTATGACACCACAACAGGTGCGCTTGACCTTGGCGACGCTTTGATAATCACATCAAAGACATACTTGTTCTGCTCCATCAGTAGGGTCGCCTTTTCA
>NZ_JAAHIE010000298.1:0-9062 GCF_010671945.1 Moorena sp. SIO4E2 | reverse complement strand
GGAAATTCTAGACTCAGGCGACAACCTCCCAATCCATATTCATAGGACGATGGAGACCAAGACGCATTCTCATCCCCCAATACCGCTAAGCTAATCACAGGTTTTTCGTACAAGTCAAATGCCCTGTAATGATATTGCTACATTCGCTTGGCAAAGGTTGATTCTTTTTGGCTTTGTACCTCTACATGAATCAACACCCAAGTTTCATTGCCACCACAGAGCCAGACCTGGAATAATTTATCAGCGATCCGTTTTCCTGACTCGGCAGCACCAACTATCTGCTGTAGCTCTGTATCAAGGGATTGGGGTGTCTGATTCCAATCAATCAGAGTGTGAACTTCGGGAAAACAAAACTGTAAAAATGACTCAAAATAGGCTTGTAATGCTTCTTTACAAGGATTGTCATAGTCAGCTATTGGTTCGTTCATTTCTATCTTTTAATACTACACTAATACTAAAAAATATCTAATCATAAAGAGACAAATAATCTTATTTATATCATAGTAGTAAATGTAGAAATTTGTATATAAAAATATAAGACTATGGAGAGATTAATACTAAAATTACTGAAAGCAATCTCTAGGATTTATAACTTAGGTTAAGTACACAATTTTAAAATTTTATGGAAATTGTTCTAGTTCCTGGTAACCATGACCTGAACTGGACACTAGCAGAGGAGGCTGATCAGTAATGCGATCGCATAAGCGCGGAAGCTGAGGCCGTAGGCCACGCTATGCGAACGCTTCATCGCGTAGCGGCTCAATGCTCACGCATCGCATTACTGACTTTGGATTGATCGAACAACTGGCCGTTGCTGGATTTCGCTTCTTCCTCCACGGACACATTCACAGAGCCGAAACCAGCCTTTTCCGTTACGACAAAAGCCGATATGGGAGCAAACTCGACCAAATTTGTGCTGGCACCTTTGGCGCACCACTTAGTCATCTCACTTCCCACACTCCCTGTTCCCAGATCCGCTGTTCCCTATTCCCTGTTCCCTTACCTTACTGATGCCTCTTTCTCCAACAACAGTGTCACAGGACCATCATTTTCTATAGAAACTTCCATCATCGCACCAAACTCACCAGTTTCTACCCGCAACCCACTCAGCCGTAACTTATCCACAAATAGTTGATATAATGCCCTAGCGTATTCTGGAGCAGCGGACTGACTAAAGGAAGGGCGGCGTCCTTTGCGACAATCTCCATAAAGGGTAAACTGGCTAACCACCAATAGCTCACCACCTATATCCTGCACGGACTTTTCCCAACGATTATTACCAGTAGTTTCGTCTGGAAATAGCCTTAATTCTAGACACTTTCGCACCATCCAGTCTAATTCAGCTTCCGTATCAGTATCCGCAATACCGACTAGTAGGTTTAGCCCTCGCCCTATTTTCCCAATAACTCTTCTATCTACTTCGACTTGAGAAGATTTTACTCGTTGGATGATTACGCGCATATGTAGCAGTTCTCAATTGGCTGAGGTACAAATTTTTGGGTTTTAGGGAACAGCGGATCTGGGAATAGGGAACAGGGAGCATACAGGAGTTAAGAGAAAAGTCGGCAGTCGAAAAAAATTTTATGTACCTCATTAGATTATAAAACAATACGAAAGGCCATTTTAATAAAAATGGATTTTTTTAATCCATAAAAGCTTGATTTAGTAAGCTTCAGAGCAATTATTTTATACTCATTTATAATCGCCACACTAGGCCACCATTTATTCCCGATTCCCGATTCCCGATTCCCGATTCCCGATTCCCGATTCCCAGATCCGCTGTTCCCTCTTAAAAACTTATGATACCTACAAACTAATTAACGATAATACCAAAAGAAAGGCAATTTCTAACAGATAAGTAATGCAAACGCTACGGTTTAATAAACCATCCCAAAGATAGCCTTGACGTTTGGGACTATTACTACGCTTAAAGGTACGACTCCAGCCAGTAAAAATAGCTGGACTGCGCAAGTTAAACTCCTGAGTCAAAATTTCCTCAATTTGTACCAAACGGGGATAGAAACCGCGCTGGAAGTGTTTCCATTGACTTTCTAGAATCCAGAAGAACAGGGGAATAGCACACCCAATCAGGGCGATGCTATTCTGTTTTTCTTTTAAGACCATGCGCACAACCACACCAGTGGCCGTAATCCCCAAGGCTTTAATCACCCAGATTTGTTTGTTGTAATCTTCTACAGTAGTTTGCAGGAAAAAATATTCCTGTTTGAGCAGATTTAGCTCGAATTCTGAGCCCGATGGGGGTTGGGGGTCGATGGGTGATGGACTAGACATAACGTTAGTGTTCAAGTAACACAAAGTGTTTGTTGTGCAAAACCTTTTGCATCGCTTCCATCTGAGCTTTGGCCTGTTGCAGCTGACTTTGAAGTTGCTGAATATCTTCCGATGGTAATGATGTTACTTCAGAATAGGATTGAAACCCAGTATGGGTTTGACCATTACCGACACCAGGATGCGTTCGCGTAGCGTGACCTACGGTCAATCCCATGTACTCAACGGTTTTGGCTGGCCCCTTCACCGCAGATTTAGCTACTGGTTGATATTCTCTCGACCGAGTCTTAGTCACCAGTGGTTCACGGTTTGACTGGAAGCTAGAACTAGTATATACAGTGTAGTTAATTGGCTGCTGTGGCAATTTCTGATTGTCTATCTGATTGTCTATCTGATTCTCGATCTGATTTTCTAAAGGCTTATGTTGAGTAAGGTTCTGCTGGGATTCTGAAAGCCTAAGTTTTTCTAATAATTCTTCCTTTTTTTGACTTTGTTGTGCTAAATCTGATAACTGTGACTGAAGTTGGGATGACTGTTGAGCAGACTGTTGCCATCCTGCTATGGCGACACTGGCCATACCAGCTCCCAGGCTAATCACCGTTGCTAAGGTCAGGTAAGGCGTTGCCGCATCTCGCACATGACCGTAGAATAGTTGCTCCTCCTGTACTTTAATGGATAATGGCTGAGCACCGAACCAGCCTACGGGTAACGTCAGCCCAGCAAATACTGTTGCTGAAATCAATGCTGGTCTAAACACAAATTTCTGAAGTGGGGAGGAAATCATAGATGATATTATTGCCCTTAACAACAGGTCAGTAAGAGTCCCGAAACCCTAGTCATCTTAACTAGTCTTCCCCTAGCTTATTTAAAATAATTTTGGTTAGTTGTGAGCCAACTCTAAAATAATTGTGATTATTTTCAGCAATTTTCGTGAGCCATATCACAATTAGTATGGTCGAAATATTTAGGGCGATTATATCAACAATACTATAGGTATAGAAAACTATGTAGTGTTGATGTTCCAGACCTTAAAGTGGCATACTCTCATCGTAAGAATTAAGTTATCAGCACCCAGTTATCAGCACTAACTAGTCAGTTTTTAAACCATGGCTGTTCGCGTAGCGTGCGCGTAGCGCTTAAGCTGATAGCTAATAGCAGATAGCTCAGATAGCAGATAGCTCACAGCTCCTAAGGGCTGAGATGGCTGACATCATTGATTAACTAGGAGATTGAAAAGAAGTGACATTCCTTTCTTATCCTAGAGCGATTTAACGATTAAGGCAGTTGCAATCTTTAGATAATTAGAGGAAAAAGCATGTTGACTAAATCAGAAACTGCAATTGCGGCAATTGATGCCAGAGAGATATTAGATTCTCGTGGACGTCCAACAGTAGAAGCCCAAGTGCGCCTTGTGAACGGTGCCGTGGGAATTGCCCAAGTTCCCAGTGGTGCTTCTACTGGTACTTTTGAAGCCCATGAACTACGAGATAATGACCCCCGTCGCTACGGTGGTAAAGGGGTACTCAAGGCAGTATCGAATATCAAAGAAAAACTCGGCCCAGACCTATTGGAAAACGATGCTCTCAACCAAATGTTGGTTGACCACAAGATGATTCATCGGGATGGTTCGGCCAACAAAAAGACTATGGGAGCAAATGCCATCCTAGCTATTTCCCTAGCTACAGCTAAGGCGGCGGCGGCCAGTAAAGGACTCCCCCTCTACCGCTACTTAGGTGGACCACTAGCTAATCTACTACCAGTTCCGTTGATGAATGTGATCAACGGTGGTGCTCATGCGGATAATAATGTAGATTTTCAGGAATTCATGATTGTGCCAGTGGGAGCGAAGTCGTTTCGAGAGGCTCTGCGCTGGGGAGCTGAGGTTTTTGCCGCCTTGGCTAAGGTTTTGAAAGAGAAAAAATTGCTTACCGGTGTGGGAGATGAAGGTGGCTTTGCTCCCAACTTGGGGTCAAATAAAGAAGCGCTAGACTTATTGATTGCGGCTATAGAAACATCTGGGTATAAGCCAGGAGAACAAATTGCTTTAGCGATGGATGTGGCAGCCAGCGAGTTCTACAAAGACGCTCAGTATGTCTATGATGGACAGCCTCACTCTCCAGAAGAGTTTGTTAACTATCTAGCTGAGTTGGTGGGGCAATACCCAATTGTTTCTATTGAAGATGGACTCCACGAAGAGGATTGGAGTAATTGGCAGTTGCTCACTGAAAAACTGGGTTCCCGTATTCAGTTAGTGGGTGATGACCTATTTGTTACCAATCCCACCAGGCTACAAAAAGGTATTGATATCGGTGCTGGTAACTCGATCTTGATTAAGCTCAATCAAATTGGTTCCTTGACCGAAACTCTTGAAACTATTGACTTAGCAACTCGCAACGGTTTCCGTTCCGTGATTAGTCACCGTTCTGGGGAAACCGAAGATACTACTATTGCTGATCTAGCGGTTGCTACTCGTGCCGGTCAAATTAAAACAGGTTCACTGTGCCGTAGTGAACGGGTGGCTAAGTATAACCAGTTGCTGCGGATTGAAGATGAATTAGGCGATCGCGCCATTTATGCTGGAACTTGTGGCATGGGACCCCTTTGTCAGGGTTGAAGGTTAGGAGGTTGAACGCGATTGCGTGGCCAATAGCCTAAGGTTAGGAGGTTGAAGGTTGAAGGTTGAAGGTTGAACGCGATTGCGTGGCCAACGGCCAAGGTTGAACGCGATCGCGTGGCCAATAGGCCAAGGTGATTTGGTGGGGAGTGTAGGAGGAATGGTTTTTTCCTATCTCCCACCACGTCTGGTGTCTTCTGCACATCGGTCCGACAACCGATTCACGGATAAAAACTCAGTTGAGGCAAGCCTAGGGTTTCGTCCCAACCCATCATCAGATTCAAACACTGTACAGCTTGACCAGCTTGACCTTTGAGCAAGTTGTCGATGGCTGACATAACGATAACTCGGTCAGTTCGGCTATCGACTTCTACCCCTATGTAACAAAGATTAGTGCCACAAGCCCACTTGGTTTGGGGATAGGTGCCACTGGGTAACACCCGGACAAAGGGAGAGGCGCGGTAGAAGGCTGTGTAAATAGTGAATAAATCTTCCCTGACTAGTCCCGGATCCTGCAATGTGGCATAAACGGTAGCTAGGATTCCCCTTACCATGGGAACGAGGTGGGGTGTAAATTGCACCCTGACTTCGTGACTGGCTAAATGACTGCAAATTTGCTCAATTTCTGGGGTATGGCGGTGATGGGTCACGCCATAAGGGGCTAGAGAGCTGTCAGCTTCTGCTAGTAAGAGATTGGTTTTTGCCTTGCGTCCACCCCCAGAAGTACCGGATTTGGCATCGATAATCGCAGTGTCTGGAATAATCAGACCCTGTTTGAGCAGGGGAGCAATGGCGAGCAGGCTGGTGGTGACGTAGCAACCAGGACAACCGACTAACTCGGCAGAGGAAATGCGATCGCGATACAGTTCCGGTAAACCATAAACAGCAGTAGCAGCGGTTTCTTGGTCGTGGCGCTCTCCACCGTACCAGCTTTTGTAAGTCTCAAGTTTACTAAATCGATAGTCAGCTGAGAGATCGAGAACTTTTAATCCTTTTGATAACAGTGATGGTGCTAGCTTATGGGCTAAACCGTTAGGCAAGGACAGAAACACTACCTGACAACGGGATACAATAGTATTTATGTCAATAGGCTCAATGGTTAGATTAACACGATGGCCTAGATGAGGGTAAAGCTCGGCAAATCCCTTGCCAGCACTGCTTTCTCCACCCAAATAAACTACATCGACTCCTGGGTGATCCATCAAGAGCCTTACAAGTTGTACGCCACCATAACCAGAAGCACCAATTATGCCTACTGGCAGGCGTTCTAAATCCCCCATCATCTTCCTTTCCTATAGGGTAAGAGCTTTGACATCCTCCCCCACTAAGGGCTAATTGCTGGCTCAGTGGGAGATTTTCAACCTTGGGCCTGATTATACACCTGCTTGCGGGACTCTTGACTAGACCAAGAACAACCTCAGTCCCCGTCAGACCCTCTCCACAGGCATTTTCATTCACTGTCTTGGGAACAGTGGCTCAGTTTTCTACGTCCTGTTTTAGCACTATTTGTGCAGTTGCCACATCTGTTAGTCAATCCGATCACTAACAAAAATTATCCCCTAGCAACGGTTCGTTAAAACTGACTAAGTTTACCCTAATCCCTCAGTTATTGGCAACATTTGAATGGCACAAGACCAGTTGTGATTTCGTAAGCATTCAGCTATCAGCCCTTAGCGGTCAGCTTAAAACAAGCTATCCGGCTGACCAGTTCAACGGACTCAAAGCCAAAGACTATAAATTCCTCGCTCAGGGGAGGGAACTGATATTAAACGAATACTTACCTGTTTCATTCAAAAGCACCATCTGTAGCACCATCTGTAGCGCCTTAGCTGATACCTGACGGCTGAATGCTTACGTGATTTTCCAAATCACAAGGCGCTGACATCGGAACCTGCTTCTGGTGATTAAAAGCCTGGTCTATCTACCAAGCCAGCAGCCGAACTTCGATAGACTATACTAGAAACCAAGAACATCTAACCGGGTGCATCGAATATTTGTAAAAAAGGAAGTGTGGGGAGGGGGGGGAGTGTGGGAAGTGTGGGAATTTTCGGGGCAATTTTTGCCTAATTTCAGGCATTGAGATGCACCCATCTCACCTCATGTCAAGTGTCAAACTTGGGAAAATGAGCTATAATCATTCTCCCATTGATTTCAAGCCCATTCAATAATTAAACAAAAGCAGCAAGCAAGTGGAATCACCCAAAACTGATGTGTATAAGTTTGATAGCATTGATGATGCTCTGGCAGACCTGAAATCAGGTCAACCAGTGGTGGTGGTTGATGATGAAAATCGGGAAAACGAAGGAGACCTAATTTGTGCTGCACAATTTGCTACCCCTGACATGATTAATTTCATGGCAGTGGAAGCACGAGGGTTGATTTGTCTGGCGATGACAGGGGAGCGCTTGGATGCTCTAGACCTTCCCCTAATGGTGAGTAACAACACGGACACTAACCAGACAGCGTTTACCGTGAGCATTGATGCAGCACCCCACTTAGGGGTGACCACTGGTATCTCCGCTGAAGACCGTGCTCGTACTATCCAGTTTGCGATCAACCCAGTAACCAAACCCAGTGATTTGCGACGACCTGGTCACATTTTTCCCCTCCGTGCTAGAAAGGGAGGCGTATTGAAGCGGGCTGGTCATACGGAAGCAGGGGTTGACTTATCAAGATTGGCAGGTTTATACCCAGCGGGTGTGATCTGTGAAATTCAAAATGCTGATGGCTCCATGGCTCGCTTGCCAGAGTTGATTGAGTATGCCAATAAGCATCAACTCAAAATTATCAGTATTGCTGATTTAATCAGTTACCGCCTCAAACATGACCGCTTTGTTTATCGAGAATCCGTTGCCCAATTCCCCAGTAATTTTGGGAATTTCCAGATTTACGCTTACCGCAACACGTTAGATCACTCGGAGCATGTTGCCGTTGTAAAAGGAGACCCGACTCAGTTCAAAGACCATCAAGTGATGGTGCGGATGCACTCAGAATGTTTAACGGGAGATGCCTTGGGTTCTCTGCGCTGTGACTGTCGAATGCAACTACAAGCTGCCCTGAAAATGATTGAGAATTCCAGTGAGGGAGTCGTGGTTTATTTGCGGCAAGAAGGCCGAGGGATTGGTTTGGTGAATAAGTTGAAAGCTTATTCCTGGCAAGATATGGGACTGGATACCGTAGAAGCAAATGAACGTTTGGGATTCCCGGCTGACCTGCGAGACTATGGCATGGGAGCACAAATTCTCAATGATTTAGGAGTTAAGAAAATTTGCTTGATTACCAATAATCCTCGGAAAATCGCTGGTTTAAAAGGTTATGGATTGGAGGTAGTCGATCGGGTACCATTGTTGATTGAAGCTAATGACTACAATTCTAGCTATCTGGCAACTAAGGCACAGAAGCTGGGTCATTTGCTGTTGCAGACCTATTTAGTTACGGTAGCGATTCATTGGCAAGACCAACCCCAGCAGGTGACAGAACGTTATGAGCGTTTAGAAAAGCTAAGGTCTCTAGCTCATAGTCAGAACTTATTATTGCAGGAGGAGTCACGACCTGTAGCGTCCGCAGTTTTTGAGAAACCTGCTTTAATGGTACACTTAGGGTTTGATCAGCCTGAGCTAGCAGCACTAGATTGGTACGAATCTAGTGACCATCCCTATGTTAATGCGATCGCTAATATTTTAGACAGCGTGATTGAATGGCCTGAGCTAAGATGCTTGGAATTTTTAGTATCTTCTGGACACGATCCACTGACGAGTTTACAAATACTCTTAGACCGAGAGAAGTTCCCCTTGACGAAGCGACCATCTTCAGTGTTTGAGAATTTAACAACTCAGAAAATTTATAGTTTTGATCGCTCCATGGAGTAATATCAATTATTGCTTTTAGTCATTAGTTATTACTTATTTGTTAACCCAACACCCATGCTAATGATTTAATCTCTTTTAATTTCTTTGGTTGCTTGATATAGAAAAAGCCTCTTGCCAGTTTAGACAAGAGGCTTTTTCTATTAACTATTATTAAAATAATATATATCCTGGCACTGAGCTATTTTAGCAGGCAGCTACCCACCAACTATCTTCGCCGCAGCTACGTTTCACCTCCGAGTTCGGGATGGGGTCGGTGTGGTTCCGTAGCGCTATAAGCACCAGGAAGTGGT
>NZ_JAAHIE010000297.1:0-9067 GCF_010671945.1 Moorena sp. SIO4E2 | reverse complement strand
GGGAGTCGGGAAAAGGTAACAAAAATTCTCACAATTCCGACACGGATTGGTATTACAGGTCTTGGTGGCGAGTGTGGGAAATTGGGCGCGATGTTCCTTCGGAACCGCTTCGCGAACGCATCATCTCCAGCACAAGCGGTAGAGTTTTCTTCCTGGTCTAGTTCACAACTACACCATTATAATTACTAACCCTATCTGGAAGGAGCCAAACAATCTTGTTTCCCGATTCCCGATTCCCGATTCCCGATTCCCGATTCCCGATTCCCGATTCCCGATTCCCGATTCCCGATTCCCGATTCCCTAAAACAAAACCCAATCGATAACTCCTATCAAATGGTAAACTATACATTCATTCTCCATATCAAGGAGATAGAAGATGAATTCAGGTATGCCATTACTTTAGACAAAAGTCAGGAAGATAATCCCGCTTTATTTTTTACGTTATCAGAGCGAGAAAAACTGAGAAATTGGTTTCAAGAGCAAAGCCTATGCAAAATTAATGGTCATCATCTCGATAAAATTATAAAAACCTGGATACAAGACATAGAAGAAGGCTTTCGAGACAGTTCCATTACTCTAGATTTGCCTTTAATGATAGAGTCAGATATCAGTAACCTGAAAGAATCCGGTAATCAAGAAATATCCGATCCAATTTACCCAGATTTGTCGGGGATAGAACCTATTTCAGGAATGTTACCGCCGTTGAATTTTAATTAGAATTATTGTAGAAGTAGGGAACAGGGAGTAGGGAGTAGGGAGTAGGGAGTAGGGAGTAAAGAATATGGCATCAAAAATTATCACAATTAATTCATTTATTATCTCTAGATTTAGACAGCGTTTTTAATAACTATGAGGTACATAGAATTTTTTCCCGGTTCCCGATTCCCGATTCCCGATTCCCGATTCCCGATTCCCGATTCCCGATTCCCGATTCCCGATTCCCTGCTCCCTTTTTAGTTCAATCCTATGTTCACAACTCAAATAAAAACCCTATACAACAATGAGTAACCCACCCCTATATGTAGCAATCACTCCTCATCGTGAATTTCTCCCTGCGGATACCCCAGACCAGAAACTATTTGTGATGTTGAAACTGCGACCGACCAAAGAAGTAGCAGTGGAGCTACCCTCAACTAGTTTTGCTTTTGTGATCGATACCAGTGGTTCCATGTATGAAGTGGTGGAAGGGGACACAAAACCTACAGGTAGAGTGTACACACAGGATGGAAACAACTATGAGGAAGTGACAGGTGGTAAAACCAAGATCGATATTGTGATTGAGTCACTGTTAAATTTAGTGCGCTCTAACCAGTTAGGTGGAAGCGATCGCATTGCCATTATCCAATTTGACGACCAAGCCTCAACTATTGTTGGACTAACACCAGCAACTGAAACCAGCCAGTTAGAAGCAGGGATTGAGAAACTCCGTAACTACAGTGGTGGCACCTGCATGGGAGAAGGGATGGAGCAGACCCTGACTATGCTCTCCGGTCAAACCATGACCAGTCGTCATGCTTTAATCTTTACTGATGGTCAAGCCTTTGATGAAGAAGAATGTCGGGAACTCGCGAAACAATTTTCGGAAAACGGTATCCCCATTACAGCCTTGGGAGTTGGTGACTACAATGAAGACTTACTGATCAACCTCAGCGATACTACCGCTGGTCACCTTCACCATATCGTTTCAGGAGATGCCACAGGTACTGATGTTGCTATTAGGGACTTACCCCAAATCCTGTTTAGAGAATTTAGCCAAGCCCAACAGGAAGTTATTAATAACCTTACCCTTACTGCCAAGACAGTTAAGGGGGTAAAACTCACCCGTGTTGTCCGGGCTTACCCTGATCAAGCGGAATTTCCCCTGATTCAATACCCCTATCTGATTGGCACCGCCATGGCCAATGATGAAACAGTCTTTATTCTGGAATTCACCATCGACAGTCACAGCAGCTCCCGTGTACGTATTGCTCAACTTGGTTTAACCTACGATATTCCAGGACAAAATCGCCGAGGTGAGCTGCCACCTCAAAATGTGGTAGTTCAATTTGTTCCTGGTCAGAGCGGAGCGGCACAAGTAGACCCAGAAGTAATGGGTTATGTACAACAGTGCAATATTTCTCAGCTAGTAACTCAAGCTACCAGACTGGCTGATAGTAATCCCGAAGAAGCAGGAAAACTATTAGATACTGCCCGTCGGATGACAGTCAGGATTGGCAACCAAGCCATGCTTGAATCTCTCAATCAAGCTCAAGACGAGTTACGCAAAACTCGCAAGATTTCTTCTGGAACTCGTAAAACCATCAAAATGGGTTCCAGAGGTAAGACTATCAAAATGAGTGGAGATATTAATACTGAACTTTCAGAAGAACAGATTCGTAAGGTCTCGGGAACTTAGACCGTCAGCGGTCAGCGGTCAGCGGTCAGCGGTGAGCTAAAAGCTCACGCTACGCGAACAGCCGTTCAGCCGTCAGCGGGCATCTTGGTGGAACAGGCATCTTGCCTGTTTCAATTCCCAGGCGGGCTGTCCCAACCAGGCGCAAAGAGCTTGAACATCAGGACTCACCCGCCCCTAACACACCCTACGCATTCCCGATTCCCGATTCCCGATTCCCGATTCCCGATTCCCTGTTGCCTATTCCCTTTTTATATATTTACTCACCAAGGATTTATCAATGATTACCTGCTCAATTTGTGGCTATGATAAAAACCCAGAAGGAACCGAATTCTGTGAGGCTTGTGGTTCTGAATTACAATCCCAAACCAAAGTACCACCTGAATCTCAACCACCAACCCTAATCCAACCTCTTCAGCCGGATCCCTGGAAAACTACACCAGCACAACCTCTTGATGAGCCTCTACCAATCACCCTAGAGCAACCCCAACCCCAGCCCTTTATACCTCCAACTCCTCCTATTACTAATACTGCTTTAATAGCGAAACTGATTGCTAAGCAAGCTGATGCTCCTGTCCCAGAATTCTGGCTAGATCATAGCAATCTTATCGGCATCTTTGATCCAGATATGGGTCCTGTTGATATTGACTTAGAGCCATTTATCGGTAACGAGACAGTCTCCCGCCACCACGCAGAAATTTATCGAGAGGGAGGGCAATGGAAAATCAAAGACCTTGGTTCTACCAATGGTGTTTTTATCAAGCCTGCTGGTAAAACTCGCTTCAATGCCAAAATTACCCGACCGGAAACCATCAATCCCGGAGATGAAATTGCGATCGCTAAAATTCGTTTCCTCTTCCAAAGCCCATAACAGTGCATCTCATATTTGTCGGGAATCGGGAATCGGGAATCGGGAATCGGGAGTGTGGGGAGATGGGGAGATGGGGAGATGGGGAGATGGGGAGATTATGATGACAGCGTTTTTCATAACTATGAGGTGCGCTCTTACCATTAAGAATTAAATTCGCCACAGGTCGCACCTGAGGTACACAGGATTTTTTTCACTCTTACCTCTTGCCTATTGCTAGCATGCCTATTGCCTATTGCCTGCTCCCGACTCCCGACTCCCTCGGTGCGCTTTCCGTTGGCGAATTAAATTCGCCACGGGTCGCACCGCTCCCGACTCCCGACTCCCCCACTCTCACAACCATGGAATTTAAATCAATACCAGCTTATGACCAATGGTTTAGTAATTGAACAAGATGCAGAATTCCCGATAGACAACTATCACCTCAAAGTCCGGTCATACCTAGGTCAATTGACAGTAGGTATTCACTACTTTGAAGTCAACCTTGAGTCTACTGACCCCAGTCCCACTACAGGCAACTTGGCCTTGCTGCGTGTGGGGTCTAGTGACGGTGGGCTAAGTCGAGAATTACAGCTACGGGAAAAGCTAGGTAACTATGCCATGATTGCCGAATTACTAGCTAGTACCATCCAAGACTCTGTGGTTATTAACCCTAGGGCGTGTTTTCAAAGTTTTCCGCAAGATTTAGATCCCCCCCAGCCCCCCTTAATAAGGGGGGAGCCATACTCAAAGTCCCCCGAGCGAGCAATCCCTCGCTCGGGGGATTTAGGGGGATCTCCGAGTTTGAAGACACGCCCTAGCCCATCCTCCCTGGAGCCAGAACCGGAGACACAGCAGCCAGAAGAAATAGAATCTTGTGAGCAACAGTCTCCAGTTAGCACTGACCAAGAGGAATCAGAAGCAACAACTGAAGAAGAAACCACTGAACAACAGCTAAACCCTGAAACTACAGAAGATTCCTCGGAAACCCCTAAGGACCCTGAGCCTGAATCTGAATATCTAGAGGAAGAATACTATCCAGAAAATGAAATCAGTCCTGACACCTCTGGTCAAAGGCTGATGCTATTAACGTCGCTGCCAGACAGTCAATCAACCTTAGAGACTTGGCTGCAAGAAGAGCATTCTGATCAAGAGTCTCTATCACTGATTATCCCCATCTGTCAATGTTTTTACTATTTATATCAGCGTCAGTGGTGCTTGGTTGATGTGATTCCGAAACTGATTGAAATCGGAAAACCGATCAAGTTTTTTGATTTAACCAGTGCCTATCCTATTGATCAAAAGCTCGACTATGGCTTGTTAGGAAACTACTGCGCTTTTGAACTCTCCTCCGGTAATCCCTTCCAGGAGTCAATGAGCAGTTACACTGTGGGAGCGCTGCTTTACCAAGCTATTCATCAACAGCTTCTTCCACAAGACCAGACTCTTGACATCCAGATTAAGCCCATTCCTCAGATTTATCAACTGCTCAAGATTTGCCTCTCTTCTGTTCCAGAAGAACGCTTCTCCCTTTCCCACTTACTGAGTCTCTTAATTGAAACTCGTAAATCATTTCAGACCACCCAAGTTCAATGGCAAGTGGCCAGTAAATCAACAGTAGGACTCTCAACTAGTCGTTTACACAACGAAGATAGTTATGGAGTACGACAGCAACAGTTGAGTAATGGTGATACTATGATTTTAGCCGCTGTTGCTGACGGTATGGGTGGCATGTCTCAGGGAGAGTTAGCCAGTCAATTAGCCATCAAAACCGTGTTTGAGCAACCGATTCCCTCTGAGTTGAAAACTGTCAACCAGCAGACAGATTGGTTGGTATCATTATTCCAAAACGCTAACCAATCTGTAACTAACGCCGTACGAAACGGCGGAACCACACTAAGTGTAATTTTAGGGATTAGTAACAACTTACTAGTGGCTCATGTGGGAGACAGTCGTATTTACTTAATCAGGAAAGAACAAATATGTCAATTAACTGAAGACCACTCACTAGTAGCGATGTTACTGGCCAGTGGTGAAATCACCTATCAAGAAAGTCTTGACCATCCAGATAGTAATATTCTTACTAAAGCCCTGGGTTCACAACCAAGACTTAGTGATGGTTATGTCCAAGATTTGAGCCACTTTAGTCAAGACTTATCCCTAGCTCTAGAAGATAGTGATATCTTGCTGCTCTGTTCAGATGGTGTCTGGAGTTTAGTGTCAGATACTGAACTAGCGGAAACTTTTAAAAAAACTCAGCCTTTACAAGCAGCTGTTGACGAAATTATCCAAAAAGTTATAGATAATGGAGCATATGATAATGCTACAATTTTAGCATTGGAGTGTTGTATAAAAAATGCTAGTTGAGGCATCTGCACTTAAATAAAGTATAGCATTTATAAATGAGATGTAAACCGAGGATGTCTTTTTTTATTGTCTAATAAAAATACGGATATCTTTACCCTCTTGCCTCTTGCCTCTTGCCTCTTGCCTTCCCCTCCTGGGAGGGGTTAGGGGTGGGTTCCTCTTGCCTCTTGCCTCTTGCCTCTTGCCTAAAAGACTATGTTCACAACTCAAATCCAAACGCTATAACTTATGTACACCAATCAACAGAGAACCAATATAGCCTCTCGTCTTACGGAAATTCTCGAAAAGCGCAAACCCTTTATTGAACGCCTCACCAGTGTAGAAAACCACCTAAAAACCCTTCACTCCACACTACTTGAGCTAGAAAAACACCGCCAGAAGCTAATTCAATTACCCGATAATGCTGAAATAGCTGGGAACTTACAACAAATCAATTTCCCTGGACTGCTCAAGCGCTTGGAATTTCAAAGTAATAAACTAGCTCAACTTCATAAACGCTTTGACCGTGGCACCCTTAATATTGGTGTCGTGGGGTTAATGCGACAAGGTAAAAGTACACTACTCAAAAGTTTGAGTGGACTTTCCGATGATGAGATTCCTGCTCGTGAAGGAGGAGCCTGCACAGCAGTTAGGAGTACAGTCTATCATCAAAATCAACCAACCTATGCTAGGGTAACATTCC
Organism: Moorena sp. SIO4E2; assembly: GCF_010671945.1. NCBI lineage: Bacteria > Bacillati > Cyanobacteriota > Cyanophyceae > Coleofasciculales > Coleofasciculaceae > Moorena > Moorena sp. SIO4E2. Next base: position 2,779 of record NZ_JAAHIE010000297.1, on the reverse strand, counting down.
ATGATGAAGACTCATTTCTCAAAGAAGTCATTGGCTCCTATTACGAAGAACTAGGCTTAGCACCCAAACCAAAGAGTTTGGATGACTTTGCTAGTCAGCTTCCCGAACTGCCTAGTGATGCTGCCACAAAAAAAGCCATGTACGAACGCCTCCGCAACGAATATTATGCTCATTTCAATCAGTATCGCCATCTACTGGAAGCAAACTCCCCTCGGGTATTAGATCGGGTTTCCAAGGAAGAAATACGCAACTATGTAGTTCACCAACAAGATCCCAATAGTAACTTCGCGGTTTTGGCAGTCAGAGAAGTAGAGATATTCTGTCCTTTCAGTAAATCCGAAGTTGAAAAGATTGCCTTAGTAGACATACCCGGTTTAGGGGACCTCAGAGTAGGGGATGAAAAGCTGATGCTACAAACCCTAGGGGAGCGAGTGGATGTGGTTCTTTTTGTGCGGAGACCAGACCCTGTAGGCTACCAATGGGAAGAGAGAGATACGAAACTTTATGACACAGCCCAGAAAGCCCTGAATGACCTGCCAGCTCGCTCTTTCATGGTACTCAACAAAATGAGCAGTGCTGATCAAGACAACTCTAAAGGCTGTGAAACCCTTAAAAGAACGATTCGGGAAAACCACATAGAGGTGGTTAATTGTGTAATCGCTGACTGTTCTAATCCTGACCAAGCTAACCAAGTTTTGGAGTTAATTCTAGACTACCTAGTGGACAACATTGAAGACCTAGACAGTAAATATGCCAAAGCTTATCAAGACCACATAGATATCCTCCACAGAGATTTAGAAACTGATTTACAGAAAGCCAGTAAAGCCCTAGCTGGATTTGGGGATGAAGACCAGTTATTTGTGGAGCGATTCAAGGAGTTTAAAGAAGAGCTATCTGACAGTCTTGAAAAATTCCTCAAAAAACTCAGAAAAAACCGGGAAACAGTTGATCCTTACTTTAAAGCAAAAGTCGATACTGTAATGAAAGCCTGCCAAAGTGACCCGGGAATTCCAGAACTAGACGAAATTGAAAGACAACGCACAGACCGATTCGGAGGCTCTTACAGGTCTACCTACTACGGGTCGATTGCAGCGATGCGAGCCAACCTCTCAAAGCATTTCCTTTCCTTAAACGAAGGGCTACAGCAGTCAGTGGAGCAGCTCAAATCAGAAGTAACAAATGTGCTGGTAAACCTGAAAAAGGGGCACTTGGGGAATCTAACCAAGGAACGGGACGCCAAGTTTCTAGGGGTGATGACCGAGTTACTCGATAAGTATAACAATCAATTAGAGCTAGGATTCCGAACCCTTTGGGAGTCTCAAGTTTCCTATGAGGGATTAATTATACACAGTATTCGACAGCACTTTGATGACGAACTTGAACCGGATCTAATCAACAACAACACCCTGAGCATTAAAAATTCAGAGTCAGGAGAATCCCAAGTTGAAGAGTTTAATCAACAAGAAGTAAAAAATCGTCTAGAAGCTCTTCATAAAAAAGTGGTCATTAAATGCAAAGAAACCTTAGATCAGTGGTTAACTGAGCCGAGCCAAGTCAGATACTTCATCATCGGAGAGTTTTTTGATCGCATTCACTATGCCAAAGATATAGGAGACCAGTGGCGGACTTTTCTAAGAAAGGAAGAAATTCGCTCGAAAGTATGGCCTGAGTTCCAAAGGCTCAAAGAACATAAACAAATTCAGCAGGAGTGGCAAAATTTGCTCCAAAAAGCAATCAGCAGCAACAAATTGGAATCTATGCAGTTTTTGAACTAACTTTGCGTAAGCTATCAGCCTGGTTGACTGACAAAATTTGAAGTGAAAAGAGCGAAAAGTAAGAGTATTCAGGGTGTGGATAAGGTTGACAAAAGTACACCGGATCATCTGATTGACCCATGATGTGATGAGTTAAAATACACAAAAAACTATTGAGCAAGCAAACCCAAATGCAGATTAAGGTCGCAATACATCCAGCAGAAGAAGGTGGTTTTTGGGCAGAAGTACCCGCACTACCTGGCTGCATTACTGAGGGAGACACAATGGAAGAGGTTTTAGCAAATCTTCAAGATGCCATTGAAGGTTGGTTAGAAGTTGCCAGCAATTCCTATATTCCTGAACCCAACAGCAAAATTGTGGAAGTTACAGTATGAAATCTGTTTCTGGCAAAAAATTCTGTAAAATTATTGATAAAAAAGGATGGGTTTTGAGAAAAATTACAGGAAGCCATCATATTTATGAAAAGCCAGGAGCTCAAAAAATCCTATCCGTTCCAGTTCACAAAAATCAAGATTTGAAGAGAGGAACCCTAAAAGCATTGATGAAAATAGCAGAATTGGAAGAATCAGATCTCCAGTAACACCTTTGATCACAACCTCAACTTTTGCACCGCCAACCGCTTCGTCTCCTCCCCCCGTCTATCATACTTGGCAGTGGTCACAGGAGACCCATAACCCGCCAACTTCTGAACCGTAACGATATCCACTCCCCCATCCAATAGATCACTACAAAACGTCCGAAGCTATGAGGTACAAAGGATTTTTTACCTATTGCCTCTTACCTATTGCCTATTGCCTCTTGCCTTTTGCCTATTGCCTATTGCCTATTGCCTCTTGCCTTTTGCCTTCCTAAAATTGTAGAAACCTACAATAATGTCTAAGCTGTTGCGCATTTAAACTGTGATAACAGCATTGCCTTTGTTTTTTATTTTTCGTACCCATTTTATAATTAACCCTCCTTCATTTAAAAGATGATTTAACAAACATTCTAATTCTTCAATTGAT
>NZ_JAAHIE010000296.1:0-9104 GCF_010671945.1 Moorena sp. SIO4E2 | reverse complement strand
CCGATTCCCGATTCCCGATTCCCGAACCCAATTGAGAACTGCTATATTGGGTGGCATGGGTGCCTACACCATTGAACTCGCTATCTGCCTAGCTTATAACTCCCTTGGATTGTGCGGTCGTTTTCTTTTGTCTGTTAGTCTTCAGGTGCGACCCGTGGCGAATTTAATAATTAGATGCGGAAACCCTACCTAATTGCCTTTTTCTCTGTTCACAAATTTTTCACTCTACCCTGATAGGATAGCGTACTGGTAGTAATTGTAATAGAGGTTATTACCTCTATTGTGATTCACGTGTTATTCAGGGCTGATTGACTGACAAAGCTCCTACAAACTATGGTGTCGCTGCTATCCCGCTAGGGGGTAAAACCCCTAGTTCATGTAGGGTGGGCAGTGCACCAGACAGATAATCAAGCTTGCAAAGGGCGTTGGTAGGCACTGCCCACCCTAGGATTAATGACTAGCTAGTTCATGTAGGGTGGGCAGTGCACCAGACAGATAATCAAGCTTGCAAAGGGCGTTGGTAGGCACTGCCCACCCTAGGATTAATAACTACCTAATAACTCAAGTCTGTTAAAACGGACTAGAGATAAAGGGTTGTAGTCGGTTGAAACCGACCTTAGCTATGAGCTGTGGACTTAAATCCATGGCAGGTTTGATGGCAAAGCCCAACATTGTTGAGTAAACCAGTATTCAAAGACAGACTAGGCAAGACTGAAACCTAATCTTTATATTCCCAAAAACCGGGATTTTAGGGATTGGTCAATAACATCTAAATCGGTAGCTCCTGAGTAGTTTGTAGCTACCTACTAATTGAAGTAGCAATAGGTAAGCCAATGGAAATTTTTAAGCAACGTCAGCAGCCAAAAGAAACTAATTCTCAAAGTGCTAATTTTTACTACTTTAGAGGAATTAGCCATCTAGTGGTGGGCAAATTTCAAGCAGCCATTCTGGAATTGAATGAAGCCATTGAGATTGACCCCAACCATGCTGCTGCCTATGACAACCGTGGCATATGCCTTCGAGAATTAGGTAAGCATCAAGAAGCCCTAGCAAATTTTCAAAAATCAGCTGCAATTTACCAAAAAAAGGGTAAAACGGATGATTATCAAAAGATAATAGCCAAAATTCACCACCTTTACTCACGGTGATTCGCTTAAGCCTGTGTAGTGAATGGTATAGGGCTAGGGGCAATGGCATTGGCAATAGGCAAGAGACAAGAGGCAAAAGTTAACTACAGGTGCGCTTTCCGCTTCAGGACTGACACAAAACTGGGCACTAAACGCTACAAGTAGTAGGTTACGTTAATAACGCACCCTACAGATAGTGTTACTACGGAAGTCCTGAATTCTTACTCTCGCCTTTTTCATAAATTTTCACAAAGCGCGTGATTAACTAGTGGGTTGTTCAAAGACTATGCACTATTGGTGAGGCTCGCCAACGGCATCTATTGATTAACTCATTTAACAATCATTTGTCAAATGTCATTAGTCAATTTCCAATTAACTTTGGAAATTGGAAATTGACTAATGACCAATGTTCGATTATTACTTGAAACAAAAGCACCCAGTCATGCAACTTGGTAAAATTCTGATTCGTAAACGAATTATTTCTACAAATCAACTCAATAAAGCCCTGGAAATCCAGTCTTTAACAGGAATCAAATTGGGAGAAATTTTGGTAACTAAAGGATTGATTGAATCTCAGGATTTGGAGCAAGCACTTTTGGAACAATATTGGCGAATAAATGGGTTTTGGGTGATTGACTAGTCCCACTGGATATAATTCAAAATTCAAACGCCAAAATTCAAACGTATTCCATCGTTATTATCTAAAGGTTTTGATAGCTTTGAATGGTATCTTCGGATTAGCTTTAGGGATTAGATATTAGAAACAATAGGAGCAATTGATCGCCTCCGTTTAATCACCCATCACACCCCATTTGTTACATCAAGTACGGCATCCGTTACTACATCCGTTACTACATACTTTACTACATCCGTTACTATAGCAATTGCTGAATTCACTGCTCCAAAGTCCCTAAAATCCAGAGATTTATAGCTGACCGAATTGAAAACCGCTGTAATTATTTAAATCCTCATCATTCATAAGATAAAACTGGAAATGAGAGTAATATTTTGCGATAGCGTCTTTGACCATAAACTGATAGAACCTGATTACGAAGAAGAGATTAAAGCTGCCAAATTAGCTGGCTTCATAACTTCCCTATTCAGCTTTGAAGACTTGACTGATGGCAAGGTAGCTCGTTCATTAAGGTATGTGGAAAATGCGGAAGTGGAGGAATTGGCTATTTATCGTGGATGGATGTTAACTCCTTTATCCTATGGGTTACTTTATCATGGACTTTTAAACAAGAAGATCAAACTGATTAATACTCCAGCAGAATTTAAATATTGTCACTATTTACCTGAGTATTATCCAAAAATCAATGCTTTAACTCCAAAATCGAATTGGACAGTGGGTCAGGAAATGAATAATTGGGAAGTGATTAATTCCCTGACCGATGAGTTTGGAAATTATCCTATTATTGTCAAGGATTATGTAAAATCAGAAAAACATAACTGGCAGGAAGCTTGCTTTATTCCAGATGCATCCAATAAAGACAACGTGAAGAAGATAGTAGAAAGGTTTATAGAGCTGCGAGGTTCGGCCTTGAATGAAGGGCTGGTGTTCCGAAAATTTGAAGAGCTGGAATTTTTAACGGAACATTCTAAAAGTGGTATGCCATTGACAAAAGAGTACAGACTATTATTCGTTTTTGGTAAATTGGTAAAACTGTTTAATTATTGGGATGAAGGTGACTATGGTGATACAATACTAGACCTCACGCCTTTTCTTGATGTTGCCCAAAAAATAGATAGTAATTTTTTCACGATGGATATTGCTAAGAAGACTAATGATGATTGGATGATTATAGAGCTTGGTGATGGGCAAACAGCTGGGCTCCCGGATAATGGAAACAAAGGGGAATTTTATATGGAATTAAACAAAAATATAGGGCAGCATGTTTAATGTAAGCAGTCAGCAGTCAGCAGTCAGCAGTCAGCAGTCAGTCTTTGGCCTTGGCCGTTGGCCACGCTACGGGAATGGCTGATAGCCGAATGCTTACAATTACGCGAAGGCATTTACTGATAAATTCCCCTAACGCTATCTCAATCAATAACTTGAAGCTGAATATGGCAGCAGCAAAGCCGGTGCTCACCCTTACCGGAGGCTGGGCGACAGCAATGTCTTTCGCCCTAGGTGGGGTAACCCTAGCCATGTCGGGAAACTGTATTTTGGCCGACTATGCCTTGGCCGACATGGTTCCGGATGGGACATTGGGTAATGAATCGTCAGTGGTGATACCTAATACCACTGTCCGAGGAGAAATCGGGGATGTGATCGAAGGTGGCGCAACACGAGGTGCTAACTTATTTCACAGTTTCCAGGAATTTAATGTCGGAGAACTGCAACGGGTTTATTTTGCTAATCCCTCTGGGATCGAGAATATTCTAACCCGGGTAACCGGGGGGAATCTATCCAATATTCTAGGCACTTTGGGAGTAGATGGATCCGCTAATCTGTTTTTGCTCAATCCCAATGGTATTGTGTTTGGATCCCAGGCAAAATTAGATGTCGCTGGTTCCTTTTTTGCGTCTACTGCTAATAGCTTGGTATTTGGTGATGGGCTGGAGTTTAGTGCCACATCCCCACAAGCCCCACCACTCTTAACGATTAATATTACCCCAGGATTGCAGTATGGCAAATATGACCCCAGGACAACAATTACAAATGCTGGCAATTTAGCTGCTGGAAAAGACTTGACCCTAGCCGCAGGCCATCTGGATTTACAGGGTCAACTAAAAGCTGGTCGGAATTTGACTCTGTTGGCAGAAGATACAGTCAACATTAGCGATAGTGTAGCGCAACCGTTTATCGCCAATGCAGGTGGTTTGTTCGTAATTCAGGGTAATCAGTCGATTACTATTGCAGCAAAGAACCATTCCGATAGCGGTTTATTTGTTGGTTCCGATTTACGGTTGCGATCGCCGGGTCCGATCACAGGAGATACTAACTATACCGTTGGCGGAAATATCAGCATCGAGCAGGCAGTTGGATGGTAACCCAGGGAATTTCATCAGTCCCAATGATCCCATTATTCTAGCTAATGGAGATGTTAGTTTAGGAAACTATACCGGAGCATCACTGCATATTTTGGCAGGAGGAAGTGTTACCGTTGGGGACATCGAAATTAACTCTACCGATACCGGAGATAATGCCATTAGCCCTAATAATTCCAATCCGTTCTTGGCTAGTCTGGCTAATGTGACCTTGTCCGATGAAGCGAGAACTTCTGTAGTGATTGATGGCAGTAAGCGACCTACCCTCGATATTCGTGCTGGTATAGATTGGACATTACTGGGAGGTTTTCCAGGAAATACCGATAGTGGTAACCTTGCTCCTAATTTTGGGACTGCTGCTACTAGTGCAAATATCGAAATTGGCAACATTGAGATTAAAGCACCGAATGGACTGGTATTGTTAACCAATCAGTATCAAGCTAACCCATCCTTAGTTAGTGACAAGCTTACAATTAGTTCACTTCTGACTGGTGACGGTACCGTAGCTAACCTAGTCAATGATAAGTTTACGAAGTTTGAGATAGATAGTAGTAAGCAGAGGTTTTCAGGGAATGGTGGCTCGGTCTTTATTAGACCTCTTGCATAAGTCTCATAAACCTTGGTCAACACAAGGCAAAAGGCAAAAGGCAAAAGGCAAAAGGGCTAGATTTTGATTTCATATTTATTTTTGCAAGAGGTCTAGTGTGGGGAGTGTGGGGAGTGTGGGGAGTGGGGGAGAATTGAGGTAAATTATAAATTCAATGTTCGCAACTCTGACTTCCGACTCCCGATTCCCTACTCCCGATTCCCTACTCCCGATTCCCTACTCCCTACTCCCTACTCCCTACTCCCTAGATTTTAGTAATAATAAGGATTTTCCGGTTCAGGAATTTTCTTAATCCCACTGGCTTCAATCACCAGCTGGCGTTTATCATCGAGGGTTTCTGTAATCATGTTACCTTCAACTTCGATCCAGGTATCGGACGGATAATCATTACGGTTTTCAGTAAGTTTAACTGGCAAACCTAAAGGATAAGCGTCAGCAGCACAACAAGTAATCACAAACCGGGAAATTAAGATATGGTCTAGAGGGAGATTAGGATGAATCACTACAAAACCATCTACTTTTACCTTTTGACCGGTATAGGCATCTGGTTCAGGATAAACATTCAAAAGCTTGATCCATTCAATTAGGCTGCGCTTTTCAGGATTGCTAGCACTGCGGAAGGATTGCGGTTGCGATCGCGTTATGGTGGCGGAGTCGGCAATACCCCGGTGTAGGGCGGTTTGGCTAGTAAATGCTTTGGGTGTCACGATTAAACCAACCATTGCCGTAGCGATCAGGAAGCCACTACTCCAACTAGGGGGAAATAAGGTTGTATGTTGAGCAGCTGGCCTAGTTACTCCCTTACCTAACCGGTGTTGACGCTCTAACTTCAGCAGTTGGGATAACCTCAAGCCTGATATTAACAATAAAATTACACCAGTGATAATTACCAAGCTAAAGTAATTGGGATGAATTAATAAGCTTAACTGACCACTTAGCCAGTATTTCAACAATAAAACTCCCCATAACGCTAAAGAAATTACTTCTAAAAGAGGAATTGACCAGTTTCTCCTGTAGGAACTTTTTCTGGACAAACGTCCTGAATGCTTAGATGGATTCATGATTAACAAGCCAATGGATTGTAGGAGGATTTAAAATTTTATAACTCCCTACTCCCTAACTAACATACAAATTAATAAACAAAGTCAATAAAAATGTTAACTGCCCTGCTATGAGAAATAGGTAAATGATTGACTTGGTTTTAAATACCGATAACAGTAAGCCGATGGCTTTGATGTCAATCATTGGTCCGAAGACTAGAAATGCTAACAACGAGCCACTAGTAAAGGTTGAGGCAAAGGCGAGGGCAAAAAATGCATCGACGGTGGAACAGATGGATACTACAGCGGCCAATAGCATCATGGCCAAAATAGACATCACTGGTCCTTGACCGAGGCTGATGATAATATCACGGGGGATAACGACTTGAATTATGGCTGCGATCGCACTACCTAAAACGAGGATTGAACCTAGCTCCCGAAACTCTTGTATAGCATTTTCGATAAATAGCTGTAGTCGGTCAGGCAAGGGTTTGCTTTGTATGTCCTGGCTAGGGGGTGTGTTTAAGACATTAGCGTCTAAGGCCAAGGGTGTACCAGATTGACCGAGTAAATATGAGCCTGATTGTAGTAATGCTGGCTTATCCTCAGCAAATTTCCTTGGTCTAGAGCGAAACACTGCTCGTTGCAGTAGGGGGCCTAAGTCTTTCTGAGTACTGAAGACACAGCCGATAAAAATGGAAATACTTAAGGAAAATAAAATTCGCAATACCCAGATTTCCGGCTGGTCTCGAAAGGCTACCCAGGTTGACCAAATTACTACAGGATTGATGGTTGGGGCTGCGAGCAAAAACCCAATTGCAACTGGTGCTGGTGCTCCCTGGCTCAGCAGCCGCCTAGCCACTGGCACATTACCACACTCACACACTGGGAACAAAAAGCCGACACAACTACCAAAAACTGCTCCTAGAAAGGGGTGGCGAGGCATACTAGCAATCAGCTTGCGCTCATCCACAAAAAACAGCAGTAAGCTGGAGAGAATAACCCCCAGTAGCAAAAAAGGTGTTGCTTCAACCAACAAACTCAAGAATAGGGTGAAGGCGTTGTTGAGCTGATTCATGCATTTTCCTATTTATGCTTGAGCAACGTGTTAAGCAAGAAAAAAATCAAAGGTCAAAGGTCAAAGACTAGTCTGAGCTAAGGCTTTTGGCTAGCAGCGATAGGGAATTTAATCGGGAAAACCTTACCTGATATCAGACGATTGTTTTGTGACATAGAGGCCAGATCTTTCACCGTAGGGTGGCGCATAGCTACACTTCGTGAGAGCGTTTGGAATAGGTAAGAGTTTTACTAACTGTATACCAACCTTTAGAAGGGTAAGCCAATGTCTGACCTAAATAAAATAGTATACCCTACTCTTGACCTATTCCTCTACGATCTACGGGAAGGTCTAGGGCAAGACCCGGAAATTATTGATTATAACCGTGAACGATTCTGGCAAAGAATCTATGGTCATCCCGAGGGTGATGAATCAGACCTGATCCTAGAGCCGACGTTACTGGCTAAGCTCAAACAGGCAGAACGCTCAGAATCTAGGTTGGTGGAACTATTGGGTGCTGATGTGGTCAAGCATTTCGAGCGTCCTTTGGAAGGCTACTACTACCCTATCCAAATTGGTAACACTTACGCCCTTCAGGTAAACTGTTCCGGAGTCTATGCTGATGGGATCAGACAATCAAACCATTCACCCCAACCCATTACAAATATTAAGAAAATCCAAGGGGAAATTCTTGCCCACATCAATCATCAACCTGGAGCAATTGGTCAAACTTGGATCATGTGGGGTCAACTGTGTGACCGTGATCAAGACCCTACACAAATTGCCCTAGAATGCTACAAGCAACTGGTGTCTAAACCCGACTGGTCAAGAGACTTTCAAGCCCAAGGCAAAGTGCTAGGGGGTACTTTATTTGAATTTTGGCGTCCTCCCGCTGATTGGTCAGAGCCAGAAGCGATCAAAAACAACCATCATCTTTTAATTTGGTTGTTTCCCAAAAAGCGTTCTATTGATTCTATCATCGATAGCATTACTGGTATTTATATAGACTTAATTTACTTATTGTATTATCGTAACAAAATTCTTTGGGCTTATGGTGAAATTAACCGACCACTAGCAGAACTTAAAGCTGATCTAGTCTCAGTTAAAACTAGTATTGCTCAGATCAGCATGTTACCCCAAAATACATTAAAATTAAGGGAAATACTAAGCAATAATCTCAACCTATTGTCTCGTTATGCTACTAATTTAGGGATGCTGGATTCCCAAACCCAAACCATTAAAACCAATATCGAAGATTACCAACAACGATTGACTAAATTAAAACAGGTTTATCAACGGAGTGATTGGCACATTCTGAGAGAGTTTAGGGATTTAGCAGCTAGCCAATATCTGCAACAAGTGGAGATGGATCATGGGAGATTAAAGTCTGGTTTAACCTTACTAGAAAATCTAATTCGGACAGTAGATGGCATGACCCAAACTTACCAAACCCAGAGTAATCGTAGCTTACACCAAAGCATTGCTCTGGCTGGTGTGGGAGTAGCAACCAGTAGCATTACCGCTACTGTCCTAGTTAAACAACAACCCCCTGATAACAATACTATCTTTATCTTGACACCAGCTTTTGCCTGGAGTCTTCTCACTGGTGCGATCGCTACTTTGCTAATGTGGATAATTTTAAGGTTATTTGGTCGTTAAGGGAGTCGGGAGTCGGGAGCGGTGCGACCCGTGGCGAATTTAATTCGCCTACGGAAAGCGCACCGAGGGAGTCGGGAGTCGGGAGTCGGGAATAAAAATTATCACAATTTATTGACGATAGTATAATTTTTTTCGCATATCTTTCCAAGTTTATACGATTTAACGCGATTTACTTTTTCCGTATATCTCAATAAAATTACTCTTAAAAACAATCGAAATTTAATTTAAGATATTATATTTTTTTCCGATTCCTGATTCCCAATTCTAAATTCTTAATTCTTAATTCCCAATTCTAAATTCTTAATTCCCGATTCCCGATTCCCGATTCCCGATTCCCAGATCCGCTGTTCCCTGCTCCCTACTCCCTCAAAACCGATTATGTACTTAAAAAAATCCCAAACCCCTTTATTACTGCTGCTGTGGATTACGATTGGGACCTTGCTCCGCTTTGCTAGTCTAGGGGTTTTACCTCCTTGGACTGATGAATGTGCCTACGTGCTCAACGGGCTTCACAGCAAACAATTGCACCAGAGTACGAGGTTCAGACTGTCTTTGATACAGAGCAGGATCACTACCAATTGCTCTATGTTGGTTGGCGTGGGAATAAACGTGATTTTGGC
>NZ_JAAHIE010000295.1:0-9114 GCF_010671945.1 Moorena sp. SIO4E2 | reverse complement strand
TATAATAACAAAAGTTTTTACGATGTGATCGCGCTAGATAATGACGCAAATGACTATTCTATCCTTCGACCATTGTCATTGATTTTTTACTAACGCTCTGGTCTCCATTTGGACTAAATTGATGGTAAACTTTATATCCATATGTAATCAAATAGCAATAAAAATTATTGATTGTTTTATGATTTTTTTAAAAAGGGTTTGCCCTTTATTATCCTATTAAATATTATCAAATATCATCGGAATCCTTGTTTAAAGATGTCCATACCAAAATTTTAGTTTTTTTTGCTATAAATGTTTGCAGTTAATCTAGTTTACCCACTTGTGGTGTTTTGTAATTTTTATGATAATCAGGTAGCTGATTACCAATCTGCTTCACCCAACTAATTCCTGTATTATGATTGACTTTATGAATTCTTTCAATAGCCCTAAAACCCTTCCCCTTTAGGTACATAGTTAAACAGTATTATTTAACTTTTTTGCTCTCCTAGGGTGGCTAGGATAAATTAGTATAATAAAATAATCGCCATAGCCCTTACTAATTAAGGTTTTGAGTAATTTAAAAATGCAATTTTAATAAAAGCGCACCTAAGCGGTCTTGGGGGTTTACCCCATGAGCGACTGCATCAATACAATGTATTTTTATTTGATTGAATCCCTTGCTATTTAAGGGGTTAAGCTCATTTAACCTACTCATTTACTATAATCAGTATAGGAGAGCCAACTTTTTGAGAATAACATAATTTTGAATAAGACTAAATAAATTGGCGAGCACAGCTCTTACATTGATAATTTTCTCCCCCCTTATGTGACCATTTTTTCAATACTATTAGACTGAAAATTAGGGCAATTTATACTCAGTTATTTCAGGAGAGTGCTAAAGTTTAACTTTTTTATTAATTAAAAATTATCCCAGAATCATGCAACGCCAAAAAATTATGTGTAGGGAGCATGTCAAATTCGCCAAATGTACTCAAATAACTCATAACTGCTACTGAAACCCCGAAAACACTGTAGTTCAAGCGTTTATAGTTCAAGTGTTCTTACAAAATTGACCTGCTCCCTATGTGTACCTCATAGCTATGAAAAATGCTATACAATTCGACGCAGCTTGGATATGAAAAATGCTATACAATTCGACGCAGCTTGGAAATGATATTACTTATTTTTTATAAAAATACTTTGGAGATTATAGAATAATTGTTAATTAATTTTTAATTCCTATGCCATCCGTAAAAATTCTGAAAAAAAAATCTATTTTCCCAGAAAATGCGGGATTGCACCCATGAATAAAAGTGTTTTTTTCGATATAAATATAATTATTGGTAAATGAAATTATCCGTTGATTTCAAAAACTAGTTATAGCTCGGTAATCAGACGCTCATTACCAATTACCAATTACCAATTACCAATTACCAAAAGGGAGGATTTATTAGTTGCAGCCATAATCAGAATTGGCATAAAGATTCTTGCTGTAGCTCTTAAAGAGGCTTTAGTAATGCACAATTATGATATTTTGGTCAAGGGTGTTTATGTTAAATTTTGTTACAAAAACTGTCATTCAGGCGTAAAATATGGAATTGAAGCCGAATAAATAGTTATAGGGTTAAAATCCCTGATTGGGCATTTTGCACCACCAACCTGACTTGACAATGGTCGTGAGTTCTCAGTGCTAAAGCCAATAAATCAATACACAAATTTGGTGAGTCTACACCCGGCTGGCAACATCTACTAGAGATTATGCGAATCCTAATATATTCTTACAACTATCATCCAGAGCCAATTGGGATTGCCCCATTGATGACTGAACTAGCAGAAGGGTTGGTCAAAAGAGGCCATGATGTTCGGGTCATTACTGCGATGCCCAACTATCCTCAACGTCAAATTTATGAGGGATATCGAGGAAAATTGTATCTTACCGAACACATCAAAGGTGTGATTGTAGATCGCTGTTATGTGCGGATTCGCCCGAAACCAAATTTGATCGACCGATTATTGCTAGAGGCAAGCTTTGTTGCTACCAGCTTCCTCAAGGCTCTGAGTTCTCCTCGCCCTGATATCATTATTTTAACTAGTCCACCACTGCTAGTTTCCCTACCAGCTGTGATTTTGGGGTGGATACACCGAACGCCAGTAATTCTAAATCTCCAAGACATTTTGCCAGAAGCTGCTATTAAAGTAGGCTTACTGAGCAACCAACCTCTAATCCGTGCATTAGAGGTTGTAGAAAGGTTTGCTTACCGCACAGTCACCAAAATCAGTGTGATTGCTGATGGCTTTACCGATAACTTGCGCAGCAAGGGTGTGCCAAGCTCTAAAATTGTGAAGATTACCAATTGGGTTGATGTTAACTTCATCCGTCCTTTACCAAAAGAAAACAACTCCTTTCGCACTGCCCATAACCTTAATGGTAAGTTCGTTATACTCTACTCCGGTAATATTGCCCTCACTCAAGGTTTAGAAACTCTGATTAAGGCAGCATCTAGGGTGCGTCACGTTCGAGATATTGTGATTGTGATCGTTGGAGAACAGAAAGCTTTAGGCCGACTAAAGCAGTGCTGTAAGACTTGGGACGCCAATAATGTTAAGCTGCTGCCATTTCAACCTCGGGAAAAACTACCGGAAATGCTAGCAGCAGCGGATGTGGGGTTGGTAATACAAAAGCAGAATGTAATTTCTTTCAATATGCCCTCCAAAATCCAAGTACTGCTAGCTAGTGGTCGCCCCATCCTAGCTTCTGTTCCTGCTAATGGAACCGCTGCCAGAGCTGTCAAAAAAAGCGGCGGTGGCATTGTTGTTCCCCCAGAGGATCCAGAAACTCTAGCAGAAACAATCTTAGAGTTGTATAAGGATCCCGCAAGAGTTACATTACTGGGCAACAGAAGTAGACAACATGCTCTTCAATATTATTCATTTGATCAAGCTCTCAACCGTTACGAAGAACTCTTTTCTGACATTCAAAATCAGCGGTTACTGGCAGCGGTTCAGAAGTCTTGATGAATCCCTTTTACTGATTAGGGAGTAGGGAGTAGGGAGTAGGGAGTAGGGAGTAGGGGTAACAAAATTGAATGCACCTCATAAGTATTAAACGTTCTTTAGTGGGATGCTAAAAACCATGACTCGAAATGCGTTCGCGAAGCGTGACCTACGGTCAATCGCGAAGCGTGGCCTACGGCCAATCGCACTCAACCCAACAATTCCTCCCCTGGAAAACGGTGACAGGCTGACTCAGGCTGAGTTTGAGCGTCGCTATGATGCCATGGCCGTTGAAGGTTGAAGGTTGAAGGTTGGTTTGTTGAACGCGATTGCGTGGCCTTTTGGCCAAGGTTGAAGGTTGAAGGTTGAAGGTTGGTTTGTTGAACGCGATTGCGTGGCCTTTTGGCCAAGGTTGAAGGTTGAAGGTTGAAGGTTGGTTTGTTGAACGCGATTGCGTGGCCTTTTGGCCAAGGTTGAAGGTTGAAGGTTGAAGGTTGGTTTGTTGAACGCGATTGCGTGGCCTTTTGGCCAAGGTTGAAGGTTGAAGGTTGGTTTGTTGTTCGCGATTGCGTGGCCTTTTGGCCAAGGTTTAAGGTTATCCAATTCTTAGCACTCAAACGGTTACACATCAATTTCATCTGGCTATCTCCCCATCTCCTCATCTTCCCATCTCTCCACACTTCCCACACTTCCCACACTTCCCATACTTCCCACACTCTTGGCCTGTTCGCTATTCGATATAATAAAATAATTTTCTTAAAAAACCATTCCGATGATGTACGATACGATCGTGGTTGGCTCTGGTAACGGAGCCTGTGGGTTTCTGAGCTATTACCTAGAAGCTGGTAATGACAGGTCTATCCGGGAGCGGGTGTTAGTGCTGGAGGAGGGGGATGATTTCTTTACTACCAGCGACATTACCCACCAGAACAACTGGACTAAGTCCTACGCGGAGGAAAAGGTATTCAAGTTGCACAATGCCCTGACTCCCAAGGGAATTCCGATTATATCTGGGCGAGCCTGCACTATGGGTGGTGGCGGCTCGATTAACTATACCATGATGCATGAGTCGTCGGAGTGGCTGGCGACACATATTGGTCAAACGGCAGCCTATTGGGACAGCCTGAAGGCAGAGTTGAATCAGAAGTTTGCTAGACCAAACCCGGTAACCGATCCGTCACCTGTGACTAAACAAGTACTCCAGGCGGCTGAGAAGGTTGGTTTTGTGACCAGTACAGACGCTATCGACAATATTCCTAATTTGGAGGTGAGGGATACTGGCCTGTTGCACCTTTTTCCAACCCAGTTCAACTCATTTGGGCAGCGAACCCACAGCGGAGTATCCATTGTCGATTGGTTTGGCCAGGGAGTGGAGATCAAGACTAGGTGTAGGGTTGAGAGACTTGAGTTTTCTAAGGAGCAAGGGCAAAAACCACGGTGTGTGGGGGTGCATGTTAAGTACCTGGACACGGGGATGACGGAACGCTTGTCTTTGCTTCCTGATGGTGGAAAGGTGATTATGTGCGCAGGGGGTGCGACGCCACGGCTGCTCTGGTCTCACCGCGAGGAATTGGGAAACGATCTGATCGGGCAGCATGTGAATGACCATATTGTCATGCCCCTGGGTCTCTACGTGGTGGATAAGAGTATCGATGTTACCCCTCGGGATGTGTACATCTCTGTGTTTGCTACAACGGTATGGCAACCAGAACCAGAACAACCGGGACAGGAAACGGTTTGCTGCTTCGATTTCTTTTCTGGTAATTTTGAGAGGCTGTGGTTTATGATTGCCCACCTTTATCTGGCGTTCCTGTTCCCAAACTGGCTCAAGAAGTTCGTGATCAGGTTACCTTGGTTGTTTAATATCATCAAGAACGTGATTAGGGTGTTTCTTCAGGCAGTCAATTTCATCATTAACCTGTTATGGGGACTTTATAACTTACTTCAAGGCAAACCATGGCATGATGAAGCCCACTTGATTACTGCGGCGATTAAGTTTAATGCTGCTAAAGAGGGTTGCTATTCAAGGGACGACTCTCGGATTGAATTAGATTTCTTTGGAGAAGAGGAACAATCCCATTTCAATCAGGATAAAGTGGTAGCTAACAGTGAGATTGCCAAGCACATGGCACTGTTGAACGGCTTGGGAGAACAGCCACATTGGTTAGTTAAGTGGTTCTTGCGACTGGTAACTAAGATGCCCTACGAAGAGAACCAGATTGAGGAGTATGTTGATGTTTACAGTCGCAGGTTTTTACTGTCGGAGCAGCATTTGTCGGGGGGATGCCTATTCGGGAAAGCGATTGATAAAGGACTCGACAACGCAATAGATACAGGTAAGGTATACGGGTCAGCTAATGTCTATGTGGCTGACCTTTCTGCTGTGCCCTTGCCCCGGATTAGTACGCAGATGACAGCTTATTTGATTGGTTTCCATGTGGCGAAGAGGATATGTGTGGGGAATGGGGAATCGGGAGTCGGGAGTCGGGAATCGGGAGTCGGGAGTCAGTAATGCTGTTAGTCACCCAGGTCATCATTCAGATTTCCTTCTTCATTGCCTTTAAGGAGTGCCCTTAAAGAATTATTGACCGTGGTTGGCACCTTGTCTCCATGAAGGGTCTGGTAAAATTCCAGCAGACGCTCCTTATCGAAGAGGGGAGATAATTTGACTTTGACTTTATGAATCTCATCCCGTCCCAGGTCGCCACCGACTTCGCCTCCTACCTCGCCCCCAGTTCCTAGCACATTAATTTTGATATTCCCCTTTGCTCCTGCTTTTGCAGTTCGCTTGACACTAACTTGTAGTTCCAGTTCCACAGATTCAACACACAACAAGGGAGCATCTTTTTCCTGACCTGGTGCTACTGAGAGCAGATCTTGTTTAACCTGTTGGATAAATTCAGACAATCCAATGGGGCTGTTATCGTTGTTAAACATTAATCTTGTATAATTATTTAAGCAACAGCTACACTATAGGCAGCTATCTAGGTAGTTGTCACTGGCTTGATGCCAGTTCTACCTATCTTAAATTCGTTGTCACTGGCTTGATGCCAGTTCTACCCATTTTAAATTCGTTGTCACTGGCTTGATGCCAGTTCTACCCATTTTAAATTCGTTGTCACTGGCTTGATGCCAGTTCTACTTTTACAACTACTGGCTTGATGCCAGTTCTACTTTTACAACTACTGGCTTGATGCCAGTTCTACGTGTGGTATAACCAGCTTTTGTAGAACAGGCTTCCAGCCTGTGTCAGTCTCCATCCAACAATAATCTGGGTCACTGGCTTGATGCCAATTCTACACTTGTCACTGGCAAGATGCCAGTTCCACGAAGGGGAGAGGAAAAAGGGAAAACAGGGTAAAGGGCAAGAGGGCAAAAGGGTTAAGGGTTAAGGAGTCCACGCACACCCACACACCACACGAAAACCAACAGAGGCGTCGAGGTCGTGCCAGAGAGCCGGATTATAGACGAAGCGAGACCCAGAACGGCAGACCACAGGGTAGTAGAGCCAGGAACCACCCCGCAACAGCCCGGATATTTCTTTAAGATAATCTTTAAGATAAAGAGAAGGATAATTATGATCAACTAAATTATAATTATCAAGATTATAATTTTCACGCCATGCACTGCCATCTGTCGGCGCACCTTCATAGTTATCATGCCAATGGTCTGCACACCACTCCCACACATTCCCATGCATATCGTAGAGTCCAAAGTCATTCCCTACCCCAAAACTCCCCACTGGGGTTGTTTTTCCACGATAAATCCCTGATGGCCCATTACCATAAGACCCTTTCCAAGCAAGCTCTTCATCATCTATTCCAAGATAATTAGCAAACTCTGTAGTAATCGTCTCTCCAAAATGAAACGGGGTGGTTGTTCCGGCTCTACAGGCATACTCCCACTGGGCTTCGCTGGGCAAACGATAAGGGCGTTTGGTATACTGGGACAGCCGCTCACAAAATTCCACCGCATCATACCAGGAGACTCGCTCGACAGGTAGGTCTTCCCCTTTAAAACGGGATGGATCGGGTTTAAGTTCTGTGTTGACTTGGGGTAGGGCGGCGATTGCTTGCCATTGGGCTTGGGTAACTGGGTATTTGCCCATGAAGAAAGATTTAACGGTGACTTGATGCTGGGGACTTTCACTGTCTCTATGCCCCTCTTCGGTTTCTGGGGAACCCATAACGAAAGTGCCACTGGGGATGGCAACCATTTCCAAAGTGATACCATTTCCCAAGTCTTCAGGAAAGTACTGAATTTCTCGCCAATGGTGGTTGATAATAAGGTTTGATTGCTGTTCTTCTTGACTTGTTTGTGGCATCACTATGGTTGGGTTTGACTGATGTAGAACTGGCACTGATCATGTAGAACTGGCATCAAGCCAGTGAGAAGAATGATGAGATGGTAGAACTGGCATCAAGCCAGTGAGAAGAGATCAGTTGTAGAACTGGCATCAAGCCAGTGAGAAGAGATCAGTTGTAGAACTGGCATCAAGCCAGTGAGAAGAGATCAGTTGTAGATGAGATGGTAGAGCTGGCATCAAGCCAGTGGTTGATGGTAGAGCTGGCATCAAGCCAGTGGTTGATGGTAGAGCTGGCATCAAGCCAGTGGTTGATGGTAGAGCTGGCATCAAGCCAGTGAGAAGATGATCAGATGGTAGAACTGGCATCAAGCCAGTGGTTGATGGTAGAGCTGGCATCAAGCCAGTGGTTGATGGTAGAACTGGCATCAAGCCAGTTAAGCTAACCCAGTGATTGGTTTGTGCTCAGCTGGGTTGGGTGTGATTAAGTTATCGAAGACCAATCCATTGTAGAACTGGCATCTTACCAGTGACCAAGATTATTCTTTGATTGAGATTGACCAAGGCTGGAAGTTGCTTCCGGCCACTGGCAAGATGCCAGTTCTACCATACAGATATTGACCACTGGCAAGATGCCAGTTCTACCATACAGATATTGGCCACTGGCTGGAAGCCAGTTCTACCATACAGATATTGACCACTGGCTGGAAGCCAGTTCTACCACACAGATATTGACCACTGGCTGGAAGCCAGTTCTACCACACAGATATTGACCACTGGCTGGAAGCCAGTTCTACCACACAGATATTGACCACTGGCTGGAAGCCAGTTCTACCATAGATTATTTTACAGAATATTTCTCTACACTATCCATTTGCCAGAAGAAAGGATATGTTTCAGCCATGTCAGATAAATTAGCTTTTACAGGATTTTGTCGGATATAGTGCCAGGTTTCTAAAAATTCTATTTCATCTCGAATAATGCGATCATATCGCTCGTATTGCCAAACAATACCGATATGATTCATTACTTTAGGAACTTGCTTAGAACTATAGCTTTTAATGCTGTGGATAATACTACCTAAGCTCCAATATTCCTGATCAGATTTTGGCAAAGGCTGCATTAACCAATGCACATGATCCGGCATAATCACAACAGCATAGGTTTTGTACCTTTGGTTATTGAAGAATAAACAGGAATCTAGAACTACTTGTCTGGCTTCTGGGGTCAACTCTAGCTTTTTAAACGTATTAAAAGTGACAAAGTAAATTGCTCCTTGTAATTCCCAGTGAGGAAGAGTCCTTTGGCTAATTTTAAGATTTTGGGACTTTCTGAAACTGGTATAATTCGTAGAACTGGCATCTTGCCAGTGATGATCGGAACTAGCATCTTGCCAGTCATAAGTAGAACTGGCATCTTGCCAGTGATAATTATTAATATTCGGTTGAGACCGCCTCGAAGCCTGTGCCCCATAGGATGGAGAGTTAGGGGTAGTCATTAGTTACATTTTTAAAGACATTAAGGGGTATATTTTTTCATTTTAGTGCCTTGAGACAGGCTGGAAGCCTGTTCCACAGTTATCAAAGTAGAACTGGCATCTTGCCAGTGATGATCAAAGTAGAACTGGCATCTTGCCAGTGGTAATCAAAGTAGAACTGGCATCTTGCCAGTGGTGATCAAAGTAGAACTGGCATCTTGCCAGTGGTGATCAAAGTAGAACTGGCATCTTGCCAGTGGTTGTACAAGTAGAACTGGCATCTTGCCAGTGGTTGTACAAGTAGAACTGGCATCTTGCCAGTGATGATCAAAGTAGAACTGGCATCTTGCCAGTGATGATC
>NZ_JAAHIE010000294.1:0-9156 GCF_010671945.1 Moorena sp. SIO4E2 | reverse complement strand
ATCATTGAAGCAGCGACGCCGAAGAATCCAATCAGAGAAATTAGCTCAGAGGCAAACAAACCAGTAAGCAGCTTACTACTTAGTGGTAAGTTATAAAACCACTGTAGGCAGCCTAACCGAATGTCTTGGGAAGGGTTAGGGACAGATGGAGAATCTTGCATAATCCAGGGAAAGTTGCTTGCTGGCAAAGCATTTTCGTGCGTCTGTAACTGGTATCCAATCCGGTAGTGCCGATTTGCTGCGGGCAATCGTGGAAACAGCATAGTGTAGATAAATCAACGTAGATAAATCAACAGATTGCCCATGCTTGTTCGCTACGATACCACCGGAATCGATATGACACCATTGTTGCTTTGTTGATTTAGCCCCGTCATGGAGGATTCTGCTGAAGTTTTAATTTAAAGACTGTCGGTGATAACACGGAAATAACAGCTGAAATCTCAAGCTAGAGCCTCGGTTAATGTAATAATAGAAGTTGACAAATTTATAGATATATGCATCAAGAGGTGCGACCCGTGGCGAATTTAATTCCCCAGTTCAGGAAATGGGCAAGTTTCTGGTGTAGGTTTCTATGGGACTCTCTATTGTCCTGGTAGCAAAACCTGCCCTAAACCCTCTATTGGACTTAAAGTGAGATCTTGCACCATTGTCATTCATCCTAGGGTGGGCAGTGCCTACCAACGTGGTTTGCAAGCTTCATTATCTGTCTGATGCACTGCCCACCCTACATGAACTAAACTATTGGACTTAAAGTGAGATCTTGCACCATTGTCATTCATCCTAGGGTGGGCAGTGCCTACCAACGTGGTTTGCAAGCTTCATTATCTGTCTGATGCACTGCCCACCCTACATGAACTATTGGACTTAAACACCGAGTTATTGTATATGTACTTGTGTATACTTATTTAATAAAAAGCAAAAGATAGATAAAAAACTATAAATTTATTAGAGAGGCCTATACTCAGCGTGAGTCAGCATCAACTTGTATCTCCTGAACAGCGGTCTAATGAACCCCAAAGGTACTATGATCCACAAGCGATCGCGCGCTACTACCGTTCCAGACCTTGGGTAGTGATTTGGCGTTGCCTGAGGATTGTCTGGGGTTTCGCTAGCTTTGTTTTTAGTTTTAAGTTAGACCAATGGGGCAACCGGACTGAGCAAAATAAGTTAAAACGAGCCACACAGCTACGGGAACTTCTGACTAACCTCGGTCCAACCTTTATTAAAGTCGGACAAGCTCTTTCCACCCGCCCTGACTTGATTCGGCAAGATTTTCTAGATGAACTGATCAAACTACAAGACCAGCTACCTCCCTTTGACAATGCAATCGCATTGTCCATAATCGAGCAAGAGTTAGGGCGCTCCATCCAAAAACTGTTTAGCCAAATTTCCCCAAAACCTGTAGCAGCCGCTAGTCTCGGTCAAGTCTATCGGGCTAAACTCCACACCGGTGAAGAGGTGGCGGTTAAGGTACAACGTCCTAATTTACGCCCTATCCTCACCCTAGATCTTTATTTGATGCGCTGGGCAGCTAGCTGGATTGCTCCCTGGTTACCACTCAATCTCGGTCATGACCTAACTTTGATTGTAGATGAATTTGGTACTAAGCTCTTTGAGGAAATTAATTATCTCAATGAAGGTCGCAATGCCGAACGGTTTGCTCTAAACTTCCAAGACGACCCCACTGTGAAGGTTCCAGCAATATACTGGCGCTACAGCAGTCTCCGTGTCCTCACCCTAGAGTGGATTGATGGCTTCAAGTTAACAGACACAGAACGTATTGAAGCCTTAGGACTAGACAGCGCAAGCTTGATTAAAACCGGTGTCACCTCTGGTTTACGTCAGTTGTTAGAGCATGGCTTTTTCCATGCTGATCCTCATCCAGGTAACTTATTTGCCCTTCCGGATGGACGCATGGGCTATATTGACTTTGGTATGATGGATCAGTTAGATCAGGACACCAAAGAAACTCTTGTCAGCTGTGTCGTTGATCTAATTAATAAAGATTATCAATCATTAGCCCAGGCTTTTGTTAAATTAGGTTTCCTAGCACCCAACACAGATATCCAGCCGATTATCCCAGCCTTAGAAGCAGTGTTGGGAGAAGCAATTGGTGAAAGTGTCGGGGATTTCAACTTCAAGACGATCACAGATCAGTTCTCAGAGTTGATGTACGACTATCCTTTCCGGGTACCAGCCAAGTTTTCCTTAATTATCCGTTCTCTGGTGACTCAGGAAGGACTGGCACTGACCTTAGATCCCAACTTCAAAATTGTCGAGGTTTCCTACCCCTATGTAGCTCAGCGTCTGCTTACCGGTGAAACCCCACAAATGCGGCGGCGTTTGATTGAGGTGTTGTTCAAAGACGGTAAATTCCAGTGGGAACGACTGGAAAATATGATTGCGATCGCTCGGTCTGATCAGAACTTTGATTTGCTCCCAACCGCTCAACTTGGTTTGCAGTATCTCTTGTCTGAGGAAGGTCAGTTTTTGCGACGTGAACTGTTGTTAGCGTTAACCGAAGATGACCAACTCCATGGAGCAGAAATTCAGAGTCTGTGGAACTTAGTCAAAGATGATTTACCACCAGGACGTTTATTCAATGTAGCTTTGAATGCACTAAGTACTATTTCCAGTGATGGGATTGGGGCTATTTTACCGAAAGCTCCTGCTGTGAGTACCAAATAGTGTGTCAGAGCAACTGGCCGATAAGGAATATCCTTATCGTAACTACTGACTCCTGGCTATTCACTACTTGTTGTTATTTAATTAGCGCTTCCAAACGTTATAGGATTTGGTGGGTTACAGCCCGAAAAAAAATCAATGCTGCGCTTAACCCACCCTAGGAAACTATAAGATTATATTCAGCATTCAGCTATCAGCATTCAGCTATCAGCATTCAGCTATCAGCATTCAGCTATCAGCATTCAGCTATCAGCATATGCGCTACGCGCAGGCTACGCCAACAGCTAATGGGCTACGGGAACAGCTATTGAATAAAACAGGATTGTGAGAATTTTTGATTCCCTATTCCCTACTCCCTATTCCCTATTCCCTATTCCCTATTCCCTGTTCCCTTTGCTATTGGATAAGGTGTCATTCTTTGTCATAATCTTCACAGGCAGTAAAACCATGAAGATTAGGAGTTATTTGTGTATAATTTTTGGCCAGACCCACCGTATTTTTTGTTAATTTTTGGTTTGTTTGCTGGGATTACCTGTGGGCTAGCTTTTGAAGCTACACTCAAAGAAAAAGTACAGGAATGGTATAAGACCAAATCCAGTCAAACCCTGGCTGAAATTAAAGGAATCCAGTTACTGCTCCCATTTGTGGGAATTGCTGTTGGGATTTGCCTGTTTCTAGCCTCTGGGTTAGGAATTTTTGCCTTGCCCTATTGGCTGTGTTACTCAATCTCCATACCTATGACCTTATTTATTAGTGGGCTAGTTTGGTCACAACTTGGTAACGTATTGATTCAGTTAGAGCGAGGTGGCTCCAAAGCTCTAGATTTAGATTCCTGGGAGTGAATAGAAACAGGCTAATCAGCTATCAGCTATTAGCTATCAGCTATCAGCTATCAGCTATCAGCTATCAGCTATCAGCTATCAGCTATCAGCTATCAGCTTATGCGCCTAGCGTATATGCTGATATGGGCAAATCCCCAGACTTTCAATTCTCATTAATCTCTTAATATTAAGGATTTTAAGCTGACAGCTGACTGCTGACAGCTGACCGCTGACAGCTAAATGCTTACCTATTCCCTACTCCCTACTGCCTACTCCCGACTCCCTAAAATATAAATTTATAATCCTCTTATTTATTATCCCTTAAAAAATCCATAGAATAATATTTAACATTACTAATACAAGCAACAGTAAGCCATTTATGATTAAATCATGACGACTTTCGTGGAGCTTTTTACCTAAAACTAGGCTGCCGCGCTCAAGAAAGTATTTTTTCATAAACCCTGGAACTTTTTCATAGTATGGCTTATACTTGATCAGATTAATGATTAGCTGTATTAAGCCATAAGTAGTCAGAATAAATAGGGTAATTCGGTACCAGGAATAGAGGTTAATCATGTCTGACTAAGGATATATTTTACCAAAATAG
This sequence comes from Moorena sp. SIO4E2, assembly GCF_010671945.1. Lineage (NCBI taxonomy): Bacteria > Bacillati > Cyanobacteriota > Cyanophyceae > Coleofasciculales > Coleofasciculaceae > Moorena > Moorena sp. SIO4E2. The sequence goes on along the minus strand of NZ_JAAHIE010000294.1, from coordinate 5,043 downwards.
CGATAATTGCTGCTGCAATGCTGCCGATTAAACTGATTCTGACAATCCGATTATACTTGCGGACTTGTATCTCGGCCATCTTTTCTGCCTGTCTTTCCATATAATTTTCTAGTTCCTGAGCTAGGGTGGAAACTACGGCAATGATCAGCGCTGCATCATCAGCTAATCCAGCAACGGGAATTACGTCTGGAACAGCATCAAAGGGGGATATTAAATAGATTAAGGCTGCGATCGCTAAAGCTTTTCCCTTCCAAGCGGCATTAGGATCCCGGACCATTTTAGCTAAAGCTTGAATTTTCGGCCAAATTTCTTTAATTGGTCCCCGGTTCATCCGTTCTAAGTTCTGGTCAATTTTTTGGATGTCTTCTGGCTTGGTATTTTGGAGCAATTTGTGAAATATTTCTTTTATCCTCCCCCGGTTCATCTGATCCAGGCTCTCGTCAATTTTCTGGATGTCATTGGGGGAGATGTTTTTTTGTAATTTTTCCAGTAGTGTTCTAATCTTGCCAGGGTTGCTTGGTGCTGAGTTTTCCGACAGTTGGGAGATTTCTTGTTCAGTGCTAGATTTTTGAAATTTGCTGAGTATCCCTGTAATCTTGCCTCTAATTTTGCCAGGGTTGGTTGGTGCTGAGTTTTGAGACAGTTGGGGGATGTCTGGTTCAGTGGTAGATTTTTGAAATTTGCTGAGTATCCCTGTAATCTTACCTCTAATTTTGCCAGGGTTGCTTGGTTCTGGATTGCTTACCGTTACTGGGGTGTCCTTAGGAGTGCCTGGTTTGGGTAATTTGCTCAGTAGTGACTGAATTCGCCCAGGGGGTTTTTGTTCTAAGGTCTGGTCGAGTTGTTCTAAAGTCTGGTCGAGGGAGTCGAGGGATTGGATATCCTCTGGTTTTTCCTCTGGTTTTTCCTGTTTTTGAAATCGCCGAAGTAGTCTTTCCCGTAAACCCATTACTATCAACCTTTTTATATACGAGGATTTATCTGTTTTAATTGTTATAGCAATTGTCTTTACCATGAGGGACAAAGTGGTCCCCCTAAATCCCCCTTAAAAAGGGGGACTTTGAGCTTGATAAGCGTACCTCATAAATGCAATAAACACTATATAGCAATTCTATATCCCATGAGGTACAAAGTGATCCCCCTAAATCCCCCTTAAAAAGGGGGACTTTGAGCTTGATAAGCGTACCTCATAAATGCAATAAACACTATAACTAGTATAATGACATTTATGGTAAGCTTATTGCTAAATGGCTAGGGCGTGTCTTCAAACTCCGAGATCCCCCTAAATCCCCCTTAAAAAAGGGGGACTTTGAGTATGGCTCCCCCCTTATTAAGGGGGGCTGGGGGGGATCTAATATCTTGCGGAAAGCTTTGAAAACACGCCCTAGTCCCCAGTTTTAGACCCATCTACAATAACCAGCATGTTGTGCCATCAGGGTTTTCTGTTGGTTGTTGAGTTTCAGTGTGGTCTTGAGAGCTTTGTACATGTTTAATGATATTGTTACAGGTTTTCCGTTAACTATTACCAACTCCCCTGGTCTTTCCCGAGCAGCTAAAGTGACTACCCAATCCTTTCATTCTAACCCACTGCGCCAGTGGTTAACTCGCTTTTCCCTATCCCTAGGCTTGAGTCTAGTATCTACATTCAGTGCAATTCCTGCCCTAGGAGCAGAGCGAATTACTTTCTTTGTTTCTCCCTTTGGACAATTTAATATTGGGATTGAAGACTTGGAAGTTTTTGCTAAAGATGGCACAATGACCAGGCAATTTGCCTATTATGCCAACTTTGCTACACCAATACAATTAGCAACACTGCGGATTCTACTAAACAGTCGATTTAATATTTCTCCCAGATATGTTTATTTGTTCACTCGCTTACCGGTGGGCAAAACCTTACTGCGCCGATTGGGGAATGTAATAAAAGCAGATTTCAATCGCAATGGTTTCTATCCCTTACGGGGTGCTTTAATTTCGGCAGCCTCTGATCCAGAAGGCTTGAGCGTTATTAATGTATTGCGTAAATTTTCCCTAGAAACTATTTACCTGGATGTGGAACTAATTTCTGATGTTACTGATGAGATATCACGGCTATTTGTGGTAAATGATGTTGTATTTGGTGCCATTAAAAATCAGGCACAAATACAGGGAGAAGGATCAACATCGTTTGATTTATCAGCACAAGCAGATCTCAGGAATCCTGGAGGAATAGGTTGGCGTAAAGAAAGCTTTGAGGTTTATAATTCTGAGCGTCAAGCTTCGTTTCCCGTTGATATTTATCTACCTAGGTCTTCAAACCAAGGAGGGATAGCAGGCTCGATTCCAACTCTGGTTATTTCCCATGGTTTGGCTTCAGACCGCAATACCTTTGCCTATCTAGCACAACATTTAGCATCTTACGGTTTTGCAGTTGCGGTCCCGGAGCACATTGGTACTAGTTCCGAACGCATTAATCAAATCTTTGCTGGCTTCGCAACTCCCCTCAATCCTACTGCGATCATCCATCGTCCTTTGGATGTAAAGTATTTGTTAGATGAACTTTCGGCTAAAGCTAATTCTGACCCGAGTAAGTTTGGCAGGCTTAATCTAGAAGAGGTGGGAGTAATTGGTCAATCCTTCGGAGGCTATACTGTTCTTGCTCTAGGAGGGGCGAAACTCAATTTTGAACAGCTTACTAGTGACTGCGATACTGCTCGACAGAACAATTTATCCTTAGATGTATCCCTGCTACTCCAGTGTCGAGGTACTCAACTATCCCCAGAAGACTATAACTTGGGAGACGAACGGGTAAAAGCGGTGATTGCTGTTAATCCGCTGAGCAACCCGATTTTTGGTGAAGCCGGGATGTCACAAATTCAGGTTCCGGTCATGATGGTGTCAAGTATCAGAGACATCTTTGCGCCACCTGTAGAACAACAAATTACCCCCTTCAGCTGGCTAACTACCCCAGAAAAATATCTAGTGGTGACAGAAGGAGGTACTCACTTTTCCTACCTGGGTGGGGCAGGAGAGGGTGTCTTACCGGTTCCACCTGAATTGATTGGGCCAGATCCTGCTATCGCTCGTCCTTACCTGATGGCACTTAGTACCGCTTTTTTCAAAACCTATATTGCTAAACAACCTGAATATGCTTCCTATCTCAGTGAGTCCTATGTCAAAGAGATTAGTCAAGACCCATTGAATCTGTTTCTGCTCAAGTCTTTCTAATTCCGATACTTTTTGGCTACTAAAGTCTACTAGATAGACCTTAGCCCACCAATGCAAGCTGCTCTCGCAGCCAGGGTGTATCTACCAAAGCTCTTAGGAATATCCCGCGAGCGCCATTGATGTCGCGATCCATTATTAGGCCATCAATCTTTGACTTAATAGCCTTGCTCCCACCAATGTTTACCATTTCTCCCGTCCAGCTCACAGTCTTGGAGGTATAGGCTTCACAGACATCTACTACTGTTTTTCCAGTTTCGGAGGCTTTATGTTTCAAAAACTCCTTGAATCTAAAGTGAGAAAATGTCAGCAAGTTCCGCACTGTCTTTGATCTGATCCTCCTTTTTCCTTTTTTAGACATTTCAGACGTCTCAAAAGTTGGAAGTAGGATCACATCAAAGCTATCTACCAAGAACCTAGCAGCTTTGTGATGGAGTTCGTTCACTAGGTTTTGAATCCTAATAACAATTCGCCTAGCCGCTTTTCTCATTCGTCGTTTTTGATTCCTCTTGGTCTTACTTATTTTTGAAAGTAAGTTATCAAGATGAGAGCAAAGTCGCTGAATGCGAGAAAAGTCTCCGTGCCCAATTTTGCCTATAGAATTCTCACTAAAAAACGTTAAGAATGTTCTAACACCGGGGTCTATCGCTACCACTCTACCTTGGTTTTCGGCATTTTTTTGAGTAGTCTGATGAGGAACCGTCAAGTGATAATCCCCATTGTTACTGGTCAATCTACAGTCGCCCCTGTTGTCAGGCAACGCCTCAGAAAAAGTCAAGCCTCCTAGCTTTGTATGGTAAATGCCTTTTTCTGAGACTGCTGACTTAGGGATGTAGCAAGACTGGACAGGATTTTTTCTAGATCTAAATCTAACTCGATTGATTTGTCCAGTCTTTTTGTACTTTTTCTTGGCCTCCCTCACGGCGGTGCAAGCATCCTTTATCGCTATCGATTTAATTTGATAAGGCACTTCCTTGCACCACTCGGGAAGGTCGTTTAATATTCCAGTCTTGATGGCTTTCCAGTTAGCCTTTACTTCCCCATCTTGAAGTATTTTAACGGTCTTGTTGAAAACGTAACGAGAAACTCCAAACCACTTACGAACTAAATAACGCTGCTCAGCACTTAGGAATATCCGAATCTTTCTTGATTTTTGCCCCGTACTTTCTGAGTCCGTGGACGCGACAAGAGAAGACGTGAATGATTCAGAGAATATCTGCGGTAAGTTCGGATTCTGGACAACTTTCAGGTTGGTCGAGAACCAAGATCTTTCCACCGTTGAGTTCTGCCAAGTATTCAAACAGTTCAAAACCGAATCTGGTAAGTCTGTCTCTACAGGCAACAACAATCGTGAGCTGACATCCCTGCATAAGTCGTTCCAGTATGGCTCTAAGACCTTTTCGTTTGTAGTTGAGTCCTGAGCCGATGTCTTTGATGACTTCTGCCTCTGGGAAGAGCGAGTGCATGTACGCGACTTGCCTGGCGAGGTCGTCAAATTGTTTGCTACTACTGACTCGGCAGTAACAGATTGTGACTGGTTCAGGGGCTTGTCGTTTTCCCAAAGTGGCAAGACTAACTGTATCGAACAGTCGATATCCGCTTGGCGTTCGCTCACATTTGATAGTTCCATTGTCCGCGTACTTTCGCAATGTGGTTTGAGAGAGTCCCGTAAGTTCGACCGCCTTACGGAGTGGTACTAATGTCATCTCACTACTCTAACAAATTCTTTGGGACTTTGATAGACTTTATGATACTTTATATAACTGTACCCTAACCCCCTATCTCCCGACTCCCGTTCCCCTCCTGGGAGGGGTTAGGGGTGGGTTCCGACTCCCCTACATA
>NZ_JAAHIE010000293.1:0-9177 GCF_010671945.1 Moorena sp. SIO4E2 | reverse complement strand
TGATTAATAGTGCAGCCTTACAACAAAACCTGTCACCTTTAATGCATAGCCTACCAACTTGCTTTGGCTGCACTATTCTTGCGGTAACTTCTGACCCGGTTTAAAAACACGGGGCTTTCAGCTTTGGTTGTTCCGTAAATAACCAGCTATCAGCTGTCAGCTGATAGCACCTCAAGTAGCGTGCACGCAGCTGACAGCTGATAGCTGACAGCTGATAGATTACAAAGTCAAAGAGATGATATATATCTCATCACTTCTGGAGTCGCATCAAACCATTCCCCAGAAATCCTAAGATGTTGGAACTTTCTGTGAAATTCGGTTTCCATCTTAGCACTTCCTGGGATAATTTTTATTAGTTCTAAAGTCTTTACACTCTTAGTTTCAAGCCCTCTAATATTACCATTGGGGTTAGTAGTGTAACCGATCCGAATCGCATTGCGTCCCTTGTCTAAGATAAAGTAAAGCCTAGCTGGATTTTCTTCCTCAGGGCTGGAGAGGCAGCTTTGTACTAAAGTCCCTGTGGCTTTGTGCAACCGAATAAAGGTTTGAGCGTCACTAGCGTATTCTGGAAGCTTAGAACGCTCTACAGCCATGGTCATATAACGCAATGCGGCTGCGTGTCTTCCCTCCGACGCTTCATCGACAGCCAGGGCTAGCAGGTCATAGGGTGAGCATTGGCGAAAATTACTCATTATTGTTGTACTTGGGCTGAGCAATACCTGATTTGTATGCTAGGAATTGGTAATATTAGCACACCTAATGACCTTATGTAAAGACCTGATCTCAATTCAGATCCGGGAAATCTGATCTGTGCTTTGGTAAGCTATCAGCTATCACCTAATAGACATCTCCAAAAATTAACCTCAAACCCTTGCACTGCCTGGGTCAAAACCGAGTTTCTGGAGATGTCTAATGCGATCGCGCACCCTACTTGATGTGCTATCAGCTAATGTGCTAAGCGCACCCTACTTGATGTGCTTATGGGCTATTAGGAAGCTACGGAACTTTTGAATAAAATAAGTAAGCATTCTTTTAATATTAGTTATGGCAAGCTGACGGCTGACCGCTGACCGCTGAATGCTTACGTGCTTTGTGCAAAAGCCACGTTTATTCAAAATACTCCTCAACTGCTAATCAATCCGGAATCTGAAAGTTAATCTCGCGCTTAGTAAAGGGCAAATCTTGATTAATAGCCTCAATTTCCTCACGTTCCATTAAATTAACCTCATCGATATAGTTTTGAAAAATCCGGTCAAAGCGTTTATCGTAGAATCGATGAACACTATAGTTAGCAGTTGCTGGGAAACCACGACGCTTCTTGTGACGCCCACCAGCACCAGGGTCAAACATGGTGATTCCTTGGCCGATTGCCCACTCAATCGGTGCATAGTAACAGGCTTCAAAATGTAGGCAGTCAAATTCTTGAAAACAGCCCCAATAACGACCATACAAATGATTGCCCTTATTTATACAAAAGGACATTCCTACTGGTTTTTGGTCATCCTCCTCCCGATAAGCAGCAATTAGTACCACTCGCTGACGGTAGTTAGGATACAACTGTTTAAAAAACTGGCGCGTGAGATATTTGCTACCCCACATAAATTTATCGCAGGTGCTGCTGTAGAAGCTGTAGATTAAGGGAAACAAGGATTTTTGAATGTCATCCCCCGTTAAGATTTTCAGGGTCAGACCTGCTTTGGCTACAGCCTTACGTTCTCGTTTAATATTGCGGCGTTGATTGGCATTAAAGACCTTTAGGTAATCCTCAAAACTACTAAAGCCTTGGTTTTGCCAAATATAGCTGTGATGTAGCCAGCCCTTAAAACCATTGCGTTCAATTACTGGTCGCCAATCCGGGTCAACAAAGAGGAAGTGACAACCAGACAGATGATTGCGATCGCAAAAATTATCAATAGCACTTACCATGATTTGTGTCAACTGATCTTCATCTTCTCCCGGTGCGATCAAAAACCGATAGCCTACCGCTGGGGTAAATGGTGTCATACCCAACAACTTCGGATAATAGGAAATGCCCAAGCGATAGGATAAATCCGCCCACTGTTGGTCAAAGACAAACTCTCCGTAACTGTGACCTTTGACATACATAGGTGCAGCAGCGATCAGCTGTCTATCTCGCCACACCGTTAAGTGATTGGGCAACCAACCGGTTTTAGCAGTAGCACTGCCAGATGTTTCAATAGTATTCAACCACTCCCACTCCAGAAAAGGGGTTTTTAGGGGTTGGGCAAGGTGATCCCAAGGGGATTGGGGAATATCTGCCATGCGGTTGACCCAGATAACGGAATAGTCAAGCTTGGGTTGTTGAACCATTGGGGTAATCTAGGATTAGGGGAACTTGAGATTGGTCAAGTCAGCAAGTCTGTTCGCGTAGCGTGGCCATTCGCGTAGCGTGGCCAATAGGCCAAGGCCAAGTCTGAAACAATTCCTTCGATCAATTACTCAGAAACTGGCATGTTTGTTACCTTGAGCCTTAACGTTTTTACAGTTTACTTCAAGTATGTAACTTCAAGTTTTATTTTATCGATCGAGGGAGTTATCAGACGAGATATGACCAGATATCCTGTCTCTTAGTTTAAGTTAAATTAACTTGACACCATAGGCTGGCATTGTACCTGCACCAAACAAGACCCCATCAGCGAGAGCCACTTGTTTTTCCAGATGGGCTAGAAAGGTTAGTAAATCTTTTACATAACACATCTAGTCACAGACTTCAAACCCTGAAGGTCTTGATAGTCAAGGAAAATCCTTGGCAGATCTACTCGCATCCGATCAGGTCAACGGCAGTTTGCCCTGATCATCAAGTCAGCTCTGCTACAGACACCAGCCTCACAACGGCAGATATTGTCGAGCTATCCGGTAGTGATTAACCAACAAGGGAAAGTTTTGACTGATCACTATCAAGAGCCCAGTGAGCTGATAACCTTCAATTGTTTCTCACCAAAAGCGTCTGCTTCTGAACTAGCAATGGTAATTAGACCCTTGATTTTACGGTCATCAATCACTGGCACGCTCAGAAATGACCGCACTCCTGCCAAATCCAAACCCCCAGATACTATCCCCACTACCTGCCCATCATTTCCAATCACTGGTAAAGAAACCACGGCAACCCACAGGTTACTCTTCGCCCGAAAAACTGTTGATATATAGGTGCGTCCCTTGATAGCTTGTTGAAAATAGCGGCGATCGGAATAGTATTTATCAATTAAATCTAATTCCGGGGCTTCTGGGTAGCGATAAATCATCACCCCCTGACGATTGATTAGACTCCAGCCCGCCAATCCAGCCATCGCGTTTTGCATCAGGGTGCTCTCTCGTAGTGCTTGCCCTAAGGCAGCAACATTTAGCGATCGCGTTTCCGAACAAAATGCTAGAAAACTTAGAGTAACAAACAGTCGCTTCAGGTCATTTTGGGCTAAATAAGCCACGGTTTTTGGGGCATCAGTTTCCTGTGATGCCACTAACTCCATCTGAATTTGGTCTGGTTGGAGGTCTAGGTCAGTTAAGCTAGCCAAGGTAATCAGTGCCAAAGCTAGCAATTGCTCAGCCGCAGTAGTAGTTGACTGCTGACCTAGCACAATAAGCAACCGAGTCTTTTGCTCTTCTAGAAGAAGCATACCACAAATTGGTGGGTCAATAGTTGCCTTGATTTGGTCAAAGATTGTTTGCCACACCGCTTGGTTGCCTGTCATAATTTTTAAACATAAATGTTTTTATATTAAGGGGCAATGATAGTGTAAAGGCTATTTAGCATCAGAATCTAGACCGTATTTCTCAAACAAACTCATAAATATAAGACTAACGGCTGAGAATAGTTGATCAGTTCATAAATTTTGGTATTTTGCGCGCGTCTTTCTGGAGTGGTCGATAGCAAAAGTTTGTTCCGACACGCTGATTTCGCTAGATGTTATGGAAGCGTCGAGAGATTTTCTACTGTTTGGGAAATGAATCGTGATCGAGAATCGTTGATTAAGATGGGGTGCTCTCAATCACAATCCCGTTAGTGGGGGAGATACTGTAAGGGTAGGGACGCTGATCTGCCTTAGCGCCACGAATTTTACTAATTCGCAGCCAATTTTTGTAGCCAATGTCTGCTCCGTTATTCATTTCATCCCAGTCAGGTGAATAAAGGTCTATTACCAGATCATAAAGGTTCAGTAAATTGTAGCGATCGCTTTTTTCGATTCCGTCCTGAACAAAAATATCTAACACTGCCACATCAGGCTGACGGAGTTGACGATTTTTACGGTAGACCAGTTTAATAAACTCTCTAGGAGTACAGGTGATTAGTAGAGGCGTGAGGGAGTCAAAGATTACTCGACAGGGTTTAGGCATCTGCTCAAGCTGTTGCGCAATCCTGAGCAAAAGCATCTCCGGGTCATTCAGATTCAGGTGTACAGAATTTGCTGGCAATGTCTCTACCATAGGACTAAAGGTATCGAGGATCACCAACTGCCCTGCTTCCAGGTAGGGGTCAGGGAGTAATCCCCAACTTGGGAGGGTTTGATAAACTTGCTGCCTAGGAATATCGGCACTAATATATAGCACTGATTCTTGGCGATGCAAGCCTGAGAGCAAAAACTGATAGGCTAGGGTACTCTTACCCAGTCCGGGAGCGCCCTCCACCAAGCAAGCGGTGTCATAGGGCATTTTGTCTGGGAGCAATTTTTGGAGTGACCCAAACACTAAATAGGTCGTATCCCCAAGAAATTTTAATGATTCGGTGGTTGAGGGGGGGGATATTTGGCTGGGACTGTAAAATATCTCAATACCGTTTTCTGTGATTGCCATGGGGTGAGAACCACAGACATGGTCAGATGCTCGCATTTTAAACACTTCTAGATAGCGATCGCGTCTACGACCAACCAGTTCTTTTGATAGCACAATCATGCCATCGACAATGGTTTCTTCCACACCAAAGCTGGATAGGTGTCCAGTTTCATGAGCAGGGATACCTGAGATCAAGATACCCACTCCACCGATTTGTTGCATCAGGGTTGCCAATTGGAAGGTCTTTTCTCGCTGGATGGCTCGGTTATTGACTTTGTAGAGCAAGACTGATATTGAATCCACCACAAAACGTTGAGGCTGGAAGGAGGCGATTTCCTGAGCAATTTGATCTAGGTGTTCTTCAACCCGGATGTTAGTTTGGGTAACAAAGACAATGCGCAGCATTTCCTGTTGAATCAGAAGTTCTAAGTCCCAACCAAAACCGGCTGCCATCTGGGACAGATGAGAGGGGGTTTCCTCAAAAGAAAAGAGCAAACCTTTTTCCCCTCGGTCAACTCCAGCCATGAGAAACTGTAGGCCAAAGGTAGTTTTACCAGTGCCAGCAACTCCCGAGAGGATGATTGAACGACCGTAGGGGATACCTCCCCGCAACAGTTTATCCAAACCCGGAATTCCCATCACCATACGCCCTGCTGGCACTGACCAACTCACCGACTTTTGCCTGAGGGTTAGGGTAGGGCTGAGAATCCGCACCCCCACATTAGTGATCACAAACGGAAATGGTTCCATATAGGGTGCCAGACCCCGTAATTTATGAACCTGTAACCAACGGCGTTGCTCCCCTGCCTCCTCATGGGTCGAAAGGTAAATAATGCCATCAGCCAAAGCAAATTCTGCACTGTTGCTAATCTGGGAGCGATCGGATTCACTCACTAAAAAAGTAGTGCAACGAGCACTGGCGAGGCGAACCGATAGTTCGTAGCAAAAACGGCGGAATTCACCACTTTTTTCGGTCAGGTCAGCAATGGCCTTAAAAGAGTCAATAACTATAACTTCTGCTTGATGTTGATTGACCAAACCCACTATATGATCCGCCAACCTAGGCATCGGTTGTTCAATTAAGAATGAACCGAGATCACTATAGATCACCTGCTCACCAAATACTTGAGCATCGAAGAATTGGAAGTGCTGCATATAACGCACCACCTTGAGGGTTGGCTCGGAAAGGGTACTGAGATAAAGAGCTCTCTTATGGGGTTGGTTCTTGATAGTGTTAAACAGAATCTGCTGCACCAAAATGGTTTTGCCAGTGCCAGGAGCCCCTGCCAAGATATTCAATGAGTAGATGGGAAAGCCACCGCCCAAAACGGCATCCAGATTTGGCACTCCTGTGGACATTAATTTGATTGTGGGCTTAGTCATTAGCCATTAGTGATTAGTCATTAGTGGTAATTTAACTAATAATCAATCCAAATAATCAATCAAATCGTAGCTTTGTAATAGGTTGTATTCTGATGTTCCCAGGTAATTACCATACCCTGCTGCTTGAGATTCTCTAACTCATGGAGCAAGTCTTGAGGGCTGAATCCAGTGCGATTGGCTAATTCATTGATGTCCATCTCCTCCACCCCCTGCAAGATTTTCATGATATTACGACTCTGGTTAAGCAACTCCTTAAAGCCATTGTCATTCGAGTAAGTATTATTAAAGACAGGCATTCCAGTCAGCACACCAGTTTGAGCTTGAATCACCTCGTCGATGCGAATTCCATCTGAGGTAATTTCAAAAAACCGGATTTCTTTGCTGTGGGGCGCTCCCCTGACCTTCATAATGTTTATGGCTCGTCCAATGCGACCGGATAGTTCTACATAGCGCAAGAGGATAACATTATCCACCACAAAGGATACGCCATGTTCACTCAACTGAAACGGTCCGAATAGCTCCCCAATTTCGTTGGTTACTATGGTGGTCACACCTTGAAGTTTAAACTGGTTCACTAAGGAGTAAATATAGTCTTTGTAGCGAACCTTATTTGGGGTGGCAATCTCAATATCCTTGAGAGAATCAAGCATAATCCGGCGAGCCTTAACCCTTTCTACAACAGCTTTAACTTTAGCAGCATGGATATCCGGCTGTAGTTCTACGGGAGAATCATACAGATGCACTAGCATTCGCTGCTTTTCCATGGCCTCTAAATCCCAACCTAAGGACAGGGCAATGGCTTTGAGCTGTTGGGGATTTTCTTGAAAGGTAACAATTACTCCAGGCTCCCCTTGGAGAATTCCAGCCACAATGAAGTGAAGTCCCATCAAGGTTTTACCAGTGCCTGCGCCTCCAGCAACCATAGTTGCCGTGCTATGCTGCAATCCCCCATCTAACATCCTATCCAGTTCAGGGATGCCAGTGGAAAGTTTTTGTTGGCTGGTCTTCTGCTTCGATGATAAGTTTTTCAGCATCTTAATCCGGGGATAGACTTCTATGCCAGTCTGACTGATTTCAAAGGGATGCAAGCCGGTAAAATAATTTTCCCCTCTGAGTTTGAGCACATCTAAATAACGCTGGTAGTGTAACCCCAGAGGCTGATTTTGCAGACGAATAATCCCATCGGCGATGGCAAAGATGGGTTGATGTTTAATTTCTTCGTCAGTGTATTCCCCTACTAAAAAAGCTGTTACTCCCCAAGTAGTCAGACGCACTGAGAGGTCGTAGCCAAACTTACGTACTTCTACGGGATCCGTTGCCAAATCATGAATAGCTTTAAAGCTATCAATGCCGATCAGCCCAGGTCGGTACTCCTTTACGTAATTAATAATGGCAGCGATCGCTTCTGTTAGACCCTGCTCTCGGATAATCTCGCCGATGTCGAGATAAATTACCGCAGTACCTACCTTACTGGGGTCAAAAAAATCAAACTTTTGTAGGTAGTGCAGTAATTTTACTGAAGGTTCCGATAGGGTAACGAGATAAAGGGCTTTGTGCTGTGTACTAGCATTGGTGTATAGTATTTGCTGGGTAAAGATTGTCTTACCAGATCCGGGTGGCCCAGTGATGATGTTAATGGACAATTCCGGAATACCACCAGCCAGAATCGAGTCTAGACCAGGAATACTAGTAGGCAGTTTACCTAAGGGCTTTGTCCGAGGCCTGATCATATAAGTTTTTTCCCTTCAATTTCCTTGAGTAATTGTCTGACTAGAATGTCGCCCGTCAAGATGGCTAGAATATCGATTAACGTTGTGACTAACTCTTTGAGGGCCTCAGGAATTAGTAACCGTTGTTCTGGTGAAACCTTTTGGCGAAACACCTCAAACGAAATTCCCTCGGCACTCGATTCTAAATAGCCAATCAGGGGATATTTTTCCGTTGTCAAAGCTAGAGCTCTTTCCATAATCGACACTACTGTCACTCTACCTAAGGTCGGCATAATCCGGCTCCAGATCGTGGTGAGCAAATCTTCGTAAATGTCGATAACTTCTTCTTTACGGGCCTCGGTCTTCGCCTGGTCAACTTGCTCCTGGACTTGCTGTTGAAGTAGTTGTGGCGATCGCATCTCCATTTCTCTATCAGGATCGCTCATAGCATTATCCTCAAATTTTCGTTCCCACTTAAGGTTAAGAAAACTATTAGTTGTAGTCATGGGTATCTATGGATAATTCCCAATGTATCCCATCAATTTACAAAGCTTATTCTACTTTTTAATTTAATGGATTTGGTTATATATTTTTTTAAATTTTGTTAATTTTATTTTTAATTTTGAATTAAAAATAACGAAACTTATTTTATTAAAATAAGTTTTATTAACAAATAATAGGGTTTATCATAGCTATGAGGTACACATAATTTTTTACCTTTTCCCTCTTACCTGCTAGTTGCTAAAAAGTTGCTGCCCCCTAAAACTCAGGAATCTGTACCTCATCTAAATAAGAATTGCTATAAACACAGGCTTTAAAGACAGGGCAAACGCATCTCACTTAGATTGACAAATAAGCAAGAGTGTGATACAATCACCAGGTTAAGTTGATCAACAAATATAAAATAATGAATTCATGACTAATTTTTAAGAACTCGTTGGCGTGTCTGACAAATGAAAAACGGCGTGTTGATGCAATAGCCACTCGCTATTTCATCAACACGCTGATTATATTTTGGTTGTAAAAGCTAATCAAAAACTTCTTTATTAAGAAGTAAAAAATTGGTTTAATTCAGCAATATAATATGAATTGATATTAAACTAATATAGTTATGATAATCAAATCTAATAACTAAAACTAAAAATATATATAATTAATGTCAATGTGTAGAGTTAACTGTATGCTAACACCCAATAATTCTAGTAAATTGATTTTACTTATTTAAAAATTTCAACTATTCGATTTATAATCGAATAGTCTGCTCAATGCAATACCAGGGTAAGCGCAAGAAAAAATT
>NZ_JAAHIE010000292.1:0-9186 GCF_010671945.1 Moorena sp. SIO4E2 | reverse complement strand
GGATCTCTGGCAACATTCTTGACATCTTTGGGAAAGATAACAAGATTGCCGTTACTGACCCAGTTTATCCCGTGTATGTAGACACCAACGTCATGGCTGGTCATACCGGGGATGCTAATGATGCTGGTAAATATGAGGGTTTGGTTTATCTACCGATTACCGCCGAGAACAACTTCACCGCAGAGATTCCCTCCGAGAAGGTTGATTTAATTTACCTATGCTTCCCCAATAACCCTACCGGAGCAACCGCTAGCAAAGACTACCTCAAAACTTGGGTAGACTATGCCAAAGCTAATGGTTCGGTCATTTTCTTTGATGCAGCCTACGAAGCCTTTATCACTGACCCAGACCTACCCCACTCCATCTATGAGATTGAGGGAGCAAGGGATTGTGCCATTGAATTCCGCTCTTTTTCCAAAAATGCGGGCTTTACCGGCACCCGCTGTGCATTAACAGTAGTACCAAAGACCCTAACAGCCAAAGCATCCGATGGTTCAGATGTGGAACTGTGGCCACTTTGGAACCGCCGCCATTGTACTAAGTTTAATGGGGTTTCCTATATTGTACAACGAGGCGCTGAAGCCGTTTATTCTGAAGAAGGCCAAGGGCAAGTTAAAGCACTAGTTGACTTCTATCTGGAAAATGCCAAAATTATTTGCGATCAACTAACAGCCGCTGGATTAACAGTATATGGTGGCGTAAATGCCCCTTACGTTTGGGTCAAAACACCTAATGGTCTATCCAGTTGGGACTTCTTTGATAAATTACTCAACACTGCCAATGTAGTCGGAACCCCTGGTTCTGGATTTGGTGCTGCCGGGGAAGGTTATTTCCGCATTTCCGCATTTAATAGTCGGGAAAATGTAGACGAAGCGATGCAGCGGATTACCGATAAATTCAAAGTTTAGTTGCGTAGGGTGCGTTAGGGGCGGGATCGAACTCATGGTATGGGTCGTCACCTTGGCAGAGCCCGCCCCGTAACGCACCACCTGGTCAAACAGCTTTAATGAGATGCGCCCGTAGGGTGTGGGGTTACCAGGTGTGTAATTTAGTAATAAATTCAATAATTTTTATCTACTATATCCTACGCTCTACACCCTATTTTAAATTATAACTTGCCCCAGTTTTCGGTAAATTAAAATTATCAAACTCCCGATTCCCGATTCCCGATTCCCGATTCCCGATTCCCGATTCCCGATTCCCTTTCTTGCAAATAAGGATAAAAATTATGTCAATTAAAGTCTACGGTATTCCCAACTGCGGCACTTGCAAAAAAGCATTTAAATGGCTCGAAGATAACAGTGTTGAGTATGATTTTATCAACACAAAAGAGCATCCACCAACTGCCGATATGATTAGCAGCTGGGTAGAAGCCTTGGGCTCTAAACCGATGCGTAATACGTCTGGGAAATCCTACCGTGAAATAGGTGAAGAAAAAAAGACTTGGACCGAAGAGCAGTGGGTTGAAGCCTTTGCCAAAGATGCGATGCTGCTGAAACGACCCCTGTTTGTGAAGGATGGCACAGCGGTGTTGGTAGGGTTTAGGGCAAATGAAGAAACGATACGAGAAAAATTGGTAATATAGTATTTTTGTCGTAATTATCAATAGAATAAACCAAACTATCGAGCCCAAGGATGAGTAAAGAAACAGATATAGTTGTAATTGGCAGTGGGATTGGTGGTTTATGCTGCGCCTCTCTTCTAGCTCGCTACGGTTTTAACGTCACAGTCTGCGAGAGCCACTCAATCCCTGGTGGTGCTGCTCACGCTTTTGAGCGCAATGGATTCAAGTTTGACTCCGGTCCGTCTCTTTACTCAGGTTTGTCTTATAGCCCTTCTTCTAATCCTCTGCGACAACTGCTAGATGCCATTGGTGAGGATTTATCTTGGGAAACCTACAAGACATGGGGTTGCCGTTTGCCTGAAGGTGACTTTGACACCTCCGTTGGTGCGGATCAGTTTTGTGAAGTTCTAGCCAGGCTTCGTGGTAATGATGCTGTAACCGAATGGCGTGAGCTTCAGCGGGTGATGGAACCCCTAGCTAAGGCTGCGATCGCAATTCCCCTCGCTGCCATCCGTTTTGATCTTGGCGCAGTGGTCACCCTCAGCCGATTTGCCCCCTCTTTCCTACCATATCTTGGGAATTCTATCAAGCTCAGAGGACCCTTTAGCCAGATAATGGACGGTGTTCTCAAAGACAACTTTAGCCGTAATTGGCTGGATTTGCTTTGTTTTCTATTATCTGGACTACCAGCGGATGGAACCATTGCGGCAGAGATGGCCTTTATGTTTGCGGAATGGTATCGACCAGGGGTAGTGCTAGACTATCCCATTGGTGGTAGTGGTGCCCTAGTTGATGCCCTAGTGCGGGGATTAGA
Organism: Moorena sp. SIO4E2; assembly: GCF_010671945.1. Taxonomy (NCBI): domain Bacteria; kingdom Bacillati; phylum Cyanobacteriota; class Cyanophyceae; order Coleofasciculales; family Coleofasciculaceae; genus Moorena; species Moorena sp. SIO4E2. Next base: position 6,808 of record NZ_JAAHIE010000292.1, on the reverse strand, counting down.
AAAACATGGTGGTCAGTTGATAGTTAATGCTCATGTTGAAGAAGTGATAGTCGAGCACAACCGTGCCGTAGGTGTGCGTCTGAGGGGCAGCAAAGAAATCCGAGCCCGTAAAACAGTAGTGTCTAATATCTCAGTATGGGATACCCTCAAACTACTGCCAGATTCAGCCATACCAAAATCCTATCGAGCCAAGAGAAACGCCACCCCTGAGTGTGACAGCTTCATGCATCTCCACTTAGGCATTGATGCTGAAGGACTAGAAAAAGACCTAGCCTGCCACTACATTATCGTTAATGACTGGGAAAAGGGTGTTACCGCTCCCCAGAATATAGTAGTGCTATCGATTCCATCCCTTTTAGACCCATCCCTAGCACCACCAGGAAAACACGTGATTCACGTTTATACTCCAGGTAACGAACCCTATGAACTCTGGCAGGGGATGAGTCGTAGCAGTGAAGCCTATGCACAACAAAAGCAGATGCGTGCAGAAATCATGTGGAAAGGATTGGAGCGGATCATTCCAGACATTCGTTCCCGTTGTGAAGTCACTCTAGTCGGTACACCACTCACCCACGAACGCTTTCTGCGCCGCCACCGAGGTTCCTACGGTCCAGCAATTCGAGCAGGAGTTGGCATCTTTCCTGGTCCTGGCACACCCCTACCTGGACTAATGTGCTGTGGAGACTCAACCTTTCCCGGTATTGGTTTACCAGCAGTTGCCGCCAGCGGGATGATTACTGCCAATACCCTTGTACCGGTTTCAAAGCATTTGGAAATGCTGAAAACGATTGGGTTGTGACCTAGATTGGGCAACTATCGTCAGCCGTCAGCCGTCAGCCGTCAGCCGTCAGTGGTCAGCCGTCAGTGGTCAGCCGTCAGCCGTCAGCAGACTTAACTCAGATTAAACCAATGCTTACCTCTTTTATTAAAAAGCACCTCAAGTAGCGTGCGCATTAGCTGATAGCTGATAGCTGATAACTGATAGCTGATAGCTGATAGCTGATAGCTGATAGCTTACCTATAACTAAGGATCACCAACTAGCAAAAAAGCAGCCCAATAATAGGGATGGGTAAAGCTTTGTTTTCCAAATCCTGACAATTCTGAGGATAAAGCAATTTTCTTGCCAGAGCTATATAAGTGATCATTCTCGATCCGGACATTGCCTCGAATCATTGCCAACTGTGCCTGTCGCAAGGCTTCAGTTTTACTCGGTGTCTTGTTCAACTGACGGTAAAACTCTGTAGTCAGCCCCAGAGCCCCTTGGTCACTGACAGACCAAAGGGTTGCTAGAGTGGAGTCAACCCCTGCCTGAAAGGCTGAGCCAGCAAAACCTAGCTCTGCTTCCCGATTTCCCAAAGCGGTTTGGCAAGCGCTGAGTACCAACAACTCTACCGATGGCTCAGAAAACAGATTTTCCACTTGATCGAGCCCCAGTTTTTCGTCCCACATTTGAATATAAGAATTTTCAGGAGCTCCCTGATTAAACTGAGCATGGGTAGCTAAGTGAATGATGCCAAATTTCCGTTTTTTTCGTTGAGCCTTTAAATTTTCCAGAGTGAAGCTTTCGTTGAGAAAATAGTTACCTTTCCACAGTTTGTTGATAATTGTTTGTAACTCGACTTTTACCCAAGGCAAATCCTGTTTATCAGAAAATTGGGAGGCTCCCATCGCCAGCAGTCGCAAGGATTGAACATGGGTAAACCGAGAATAGGTCAAACTAAGGCTAGGCACCAGGCTGACACTATAATTTTCCACTAGATAATTCTTTTGATCGTGGAGAGCAGCCAGGGGTAGGGAGCGCAACCCCTGATCCATGGCAAATATCAGGCTCTCGATCTTATTAGCTTTTAACTCAGCCTCCAACGGTCCGATCAGCCATTGGTAAAGTTGCTGAGCTGGTTTGAGATAATCCTTATCATCCAAGCTTCGGGGATTTATCAGTGTTCGATGAAAGGTCCTAGTCACAGCTAGGACTTCAGCACGATTTGCGTTATAGACTCGCCGCAGAATTGGATTACCGTCTGCTGTGATCAGCAACAGTTCTAGCTGGTCATCGTTTTGTTGTAAGCATTTTTCCGGTTCTAAAGGTAGATCAGAGGGTCGGTAACCAAATCTTCGGTCAATTTCGGCTGCTGGGATTGCTGGAGTTTGGCATCGAGTTCCTGGTAATGTCAGGGAGTTTTGGACAAAACTGACATAAATAACCCCAGTCTTGAGACCCTTCTCCCGCTCAAGCTCACGAATGCGATCGCGCACATCATTCTGAGTAGAAATTTTGGTCTTGAGCTGTCGCAGAAAGTATGCCTGATATTCTTCTGTGAAGGCTTTTTCTATGCCATAGACTAGGTCACTTGTAACGGTCGCCTCCAGTGTGATTGGTTGCTCTACCAATGGTGGAACCTCTGGCGGTGTTATTGATGAGTTATCCGGTGTGGGGATTTTTGAGTCTACCTGTTGTGAAACTGTTAGATCATCCGGTAGTAAAACCGTTACATTCTCTGGTGGTGTGACTGTGCCATCATCCGGTGGTGTGACTGTGCCATCATCCGGTGGTGTGACTGTGCCATCATCCGGTGGTGTGACTGTGCCATCATCCGGTGGTGTGACTGTGCCATCATCCGGTGGTAGAACTGTTACATCATCCGGTGGTGTAACTGTGCCATCATCCGGTGGTGTAACTGTGCCATCATCCGGTGGTAGAACTGTTACATCATCCGGTGGTGTGACTGTGCCATCATCCGGTGGTGTGACTGTGCCATCATCCGGTGGTGTGACTGTGCCATCATCCGGTGGTGTGACTGTGCCATCATCCGGTGGTAGAACTGTTACATCATCCGGTGGTGTAACTGTGCCATCATCCGGTGGTGTGACTGTGCCATCATCCGGTGGTGTAACTGTGCCATCATCCGGTGGTGTGACTGTGCCATCATCCGGTGGTGTAACTGTGCCATCATCCGGTGGTGTGACTGTGCCATCATCCGGTGGTGTGACTGTGCCATCATCCGTTGGATCTCCCGGATTAATAGTAATCTCTCCTTCCGTACCTCTGAGAGCATCTAACCGTGAGTTAGATTCTATTTGTTCTCGTATTGCTTCTGCATCAGCTTCGCTAGTAATGTCAGGAGCGAAGACTATGATATCACCACCATTGCCACCCCTCTGAGCTTGTGTGTTGATCTCAATATTCTCAAAGTTAACATTGTTTGAATCTGGAACGTTAAAGGTTAAGTTACCAGAATCTCCACCGTTTGATGCCTCGGTGATAATTGTGAGAGTCTCACCATTTACCTCAATGCTTCCCTGTGCAGTTTCCAAGGTTACATCACCAGAATTACTACCCCCTGTTTCTGTCGTCCTGATCGTGGTAACATCCGGACGATCATTATTACGGAATATAATGTCGTCTTGAGCTGATAAGATTACGGGTCCAGCATCACCTAAGATTACAGGTGCAGCATCACTCGGATTAGAACTTGTATCGATATCACCAATAGTGATACTCCCTTCAGGTAAATTCTGTTCAAGATTAGAGAATTCTGTCCCTTCTACGGTGACTGATTGATTAGGATCAAAATTAACTGAATTACTCAATTGATCCTCACTCAAACCTGCTCGCAAAATCAGAGAGCGGCGTTGGGTCAAATTCTCAAAATCTGGATCTGAAGTGGGAATCGAGCCAGTGGTGTCTGGCTGTGTGATCTTGATATTTCCCCCCTCAATACTTCCAGTAGACTCTACTTTCAGAGAAGCTCCTGTATAATCGCCAAATTTTACATCGCCTCTAGAGATAATAATCGGGTCATAGAAGCTCAGAAAATTACCTGGTTTACCGGATAAATTCAGAATCGAGAAACTACCACCACTAGCAAAGTGAGCATCTCCGGAAATAATCCCATCACTAACTAAACTGAGATTACCCCCACTCTGAAAGGGTGTCTTGGGATGATTCAGTGCCAGAATATCAATGCCTAAATCCCCCTGAATGTAGAGGTCTCCTCCCGCTATAGCATTGAAGGAATTCTCAAGAGTATCCCTTACCACCACTTTATTCTGGGCAAGTAGGTTTAAATCTCCCGTGGTAGACAGCTGGCTTTCTACTAGAGTCAGGTTATTGTTGGCGGACAGGGTTGCAGTCTCTGCCGTTACTTCCTTTGCCGCTACATCCCCAGACTCCAAAGTGATGCCTGAATCCTGCAACGTTACAGTACCATCACCATTATCCTTGAATTCTGTGGCATGACCTACATCAGGGCCAGTTAAAAGTTCAGGCAATTGCACAGGTGTCAAGGATTGTTGGTCAGTGAGTAGGGGGTGAATTTCCAAATTCAGCAAGTGCCCCTCTTGGGTAATTTTCACTAAACTTTCCCCTGGTACAGCAGCTACCGTAATTTTTCCCTCTTGTGCTGCCAGTTCTCCAGTACTGATCACAGTGCCACCCAGTAAGGTTAGGTTATTTCCTGGTGTCACCTCTAGCTGGCCCTGATTGATAATGGCTCCTGGTGTACCTAATGTCTCGAACCTAAATACACTAGGTGTTCCAATTAAGGACAAGTAGTCGTTGTCACCAAAGGCACTAAACCAATTATTATCACCAAAGCCAATATCTGTAGCGGTGGTAGCGGTTAATGATCCTGGAATGTTCAGCTGGGCATCGGCACCAAAAATTATCCCCGCTGGATTCATTAAAAACAGGTTGGCGTTGCCCCCTGTGACTTGGATGAGACCGTTAATCACTGAAGCGTTGCCACCTGTAACCCGATTGAGAATGTTTTTGATACCGGGTTGAGACAAAAAATTAACAATTTGGTCTTGGTCTAAACCAAACTCCTGAAAGCTGTGAAATAGATTAGAGCCATCACCTGATTGAGTACCTCCGTCAATATCAAAGCGATTACCATCTTGGATAACTTCCGTGTCAGTGGTGTGATCGGCTTGAATCGGCTGTGCTATTGTCGGTATAACCCAAAGAGGTCCTGCCAACACATAGAGGACGCTCAGGGATTGACTAATTCTACTCACAGCTAATTTCATCTGGCTTATTCGTAAAATCTTTTTTATTTCGTTATCTTAATCGGTTTTAATTTTAAATTTAAATTGCTGGATACTTAACAAAATTAATCGAATCTTTTATTATATAGTTAAATTTATTGCAATCTTGATAAATTAGGTTTGGCAGTAGTTAAAAACTTCACAAAGCTCTGGTCATCTTTATCAAAAAAATACAAACAAATACTAGAGTAGTGGTAAGATTACCCTTATATTTCTACCGTGAAATAAATAATGTAAAATTTGGATTTATTCGTAGAAATTTACCAAATATTATCGTTTTCACAACTCATTTATTATTGTTATCATTAATGGCAATATCAAAAACTATGTCAGTAATCAGCTAAAGGCCTTTGGCCACGCTACGCGAACAGCAGTCAGCTTTGCTGCTAATACGTAAGCAATCAGCAATCAGCAATCAGCAATCAGCTATAATTAATCAGCAATCAGCAATCAGCTATCAGCTATCAGCGCTTTTCATAACTATGAGGTAGATAGGATTTTTTACCTATTACCTATTACCTATTACCTATTACCTATTACCTAGGCGTTGCTGATTATGCGTATGGTTTTGCCCCCCTAGCCCCCCAATTCTGGGGGGAACAAAACTATCAAAGTCCCCCAGAATTGGGGGATTTAGGGGGCTTCAATCAAACCAAATGATCGCGCATTCATTCCTTAATTCAGCAACGCCATTACCTATTACCTATTACCTTGTTTTAAGCTGACCACTGACCACTGACCGCTGACCGCTGACCGCTGACCGCTGACCACTCTGGTTAATCACTTCCCAAATAGTGCCTGGAATTTTCGGTTACGCTAATAGGTGATGCGGTTTCTAGCCTAATCAGGTAAACAGCATTTTTTCCCGATTCCCGACTCCCGACTCCCGATTCCCGATTCCCGACTCCCGATTCCCAACTCCCGACTCCCGACTCCCGACTCCTATACCACGAAAAGGGATATGATGGTAAGTTAACCGAATTTGATCTGAAATGTTCGAGAGTCAAACCATTGCTGCGATCGCAACAGCAGTTGTACCCCAACAAGGGAGTATCGGTATTGTGCGACTGTCAGGAAGAGATGCGATCGCAATTGCCCGTACTTTATTCCAGGCACCGGGGCGTCAGGCTTGGGAGAGTCACCGGATTCTCTACGGCTATGTGCGTCATCCCAAAACCCAACAGCTAGTGGATGAGGCATTGCTGCTAATTATGCAAGCTCCCCGTTCCTACACTCGTGAAGATGTGGTAGAGTTCCATTGCCACGGTGGGATCATGCCTGTACAAAAAGTGTTGCAATTGTGCCTAGAACAAGGAGCGAGATTAGCACAGCCAGGAGAATTTACCCTGCGGGCATTTTTGAATGGGCGTTTGGATTTGACTCAAGCAGAAAGTGTTGCTGACTTAGTGGGGTCTCGCTCCCCAGCAGCGGTTCAAGCGGCCCTAGCTGGGTTGCAGGGCAAGCTCGCCACACCCATTCGGGAAGCTAGAGCTACTTGCCTGGATATTTTGGCAGAAATTGAGGCTCGAATTGATTTTGAGGAGGATTTACCGCCCCTTGATCAAGGCGCAATTGTAGCTCAACTTAACAATATCTTAACAGAAGTATCCCAACTATTAGCCACAGCGGATCAAGGTGAGCTATTGCGCACAGGTTTAAAAGTGGTAATCCTGGGGCGACCCAATGTCGGAAAATCCAGTTTATTGAATGCCTGGAGTCGATGCGATCGCGCTATTGTCACTGACCTTCCTGGTACCA
>NZ_JAAHIE010000291.1:0-9191 GCF_010671945.1 Moorena sp. SIO4E2 | reverse complement strand
TTCAATCCAACAAAGCCTCAGCATGATGGCTGATATGGTCTTTTATAAAGGTGGCGATAAAATAGTAACCATGGTTATAGCCGACCTGGAGACGGAAAGTCAGGGGCTGATCTGCTTTTTCACAAGCCTTCTCAAACACCTCAGGGAGCAACTGCTGCTTCTCATAAAAGGGGTCAGCGGTGCCTTGGTCAATCAAAATTGTATGGTTATAGTTGGCTGTCAACACCAGTTCGCTGGCATCGTAAGCTCGCCATTGCTCTTGGTCTGTCCCGAGGTAATTGGTGAATGCCTTCTGACCCCAGGGGCTGCGCATGGGAGCAGCAATGGGAGCAAAAGCAGAAACAGATAGGTACTGCTTTGGGTTTTTTAAGGCACAAATCAACGCACCATGACCGCCCATAGAATGACCAAATATACCTTGTTTCTCAACTTGCGTGGGGAAATTTTTGGCAATTACCTCGGGTAACTCATGGACAACGTAGCTATACATTTGGTAGTGAGCTGACCAAGGTTCAAGAGTGGCATCTACGTAAAAACCAGCACCAGACCCCAAGTCCCACTCATCGTCCTCACCTGGAATTCCTGTATTCCGAGGGCTGGTATCTGGAGCCACCAACATCAATCCATACTTGGCTGCAAATCGCTGAGCACCCGATTTAACCATAAAATTCTCTTCCGTGCAAGTCAAACCTGACAGGTAATATAGAACTGGAACGGATTGCACTTTCGCCTGGGGGGGTTGGTATACGGAAAACCCCATCTCGCTCCTACAAGTCTGAGATTGATGAGTGTAAAAACCTACTGTACCGCCAAAGCAACGGTTTTCGGAGACGAGGCGAAGGTCTGTGGACATGGGGCTGGTTCAAATGGACGTACCATGAAGGCGAATGTGGCTGTCCAGCATTTTAGCGTTTCTCCAGCTATGTTTGCCGAAGCTGCACTTATCTTTATTAAACTATCGTCTAAATCAACAATTTTCAACTAACTTGCCTGATGGAATTAATTCTTTACAGTAAACCCGGTTGCCATCTTTGTGAGGGATTGCTTGAAAAGCTAGAGATGATTGAAGGGTTAACCTTTAAGCTAGAGGTTCGAGACATTACCAGTCGAGAGGATTGGTTCCAATCCTATCAGTATGAAGTGCCAGTACTATGTATCAACCACTTTGGTCAGGAACAGCTCCTGCCTCGCCCCTCTCCTCGTGCTAGCGTTGCACAATTGCAGCGAATGTTACGGAAATATTTCCCTGTTAGTGAGCCAAAATAGGCGATACATCAGGTTGACGGTTTGACGGTTGACGGTTTGACGGTTGACGGTTGACTGGTGGCTGTGATGATTCGGTAGATCTTATAGTGTCATTTGGTGCAATAGATTATGAAGCTAAGGGAATTATTAGCCAAAATTGCCAATATTGTGGAAATTCCTAGCCCCGAGGGTCTTGATGTAACGGTTACAGGCATCTGTACCAATTCCCACGCCTGCCAACCAGGAGATTTATTTATCGGGATGCCAGGCACTAGGGTAGATGGTGGAGAGTTCTGGGAAAGTGCGATCGCATCTGGGGCAGTAGCAGCGATAATTTCTCCCCAAGCGGCTGCCAAACATCCCCCCCAGGAACTTTCACCGGAAACAGGAGTTTGTGTAATTGCTGCCGATGACATGACCACCGTGTCTGCTCAAACTGCAGCAGCCTTCTACGACTACCCAGCACAGAAGCTCAGGCTGATTGGAGTCACGGGTACTAATGGCAAAACTACAACTACCCATCTGATTGAATTTCTGCTCGCTCATAGCTCTAGTCCTATCCCCACAGCACTTTTGGGTACCCTCTATGCCCGTTGGCCAGGTTTTGAGCAAACAGCAAGCTACACTACACCATTTGCAGTTCAATTGCAACAACAGCTCCAGTTAGCGGTCAAAGCAGGTGCCCAAATGGCAGTGATGGAAGTTAGTTCACACGCCTTAGCCCAAGGTCGAATCCAGGGCTGTCCGTTTGAGGTGGCGGTGTTTACCAATCTCACCCAAGACCATTTGGACTACCACCAGAACATGGATGATTACTTCAGCGCTAAAGCTAAGCTGTTTAGTTCCGACTATCTCAAAGGCAGGGCAATTATTAATGCTGATGACTCCTATGGAGAGCGGTTAATCCAACAGTTACCAACTGAGCAAGTCTGGAGCTATAGTATCCAAAACCCATCCGCTGATTTCTGGACGAAGGACTTAAGCTACGAGCCAACAGGGGTTAGAGGAATTATGCATACTCCAGTAGGAGAGGTTAGCTTTAATTCGCCCCTAGTGGGTCAATACAATCTGTCTAACTTGCTCGCAGCAGTAGGAACAGTTTTAGAGCTGGGTTTGGATTTAGAATCAGTAGCAGCAGCCTTGGCTCAATTTCCAGGAGTGCCAGGGCGCATGGAACGGGTGCAAATTCAACCGGAACAGGATATTAGTGTTATTGTCGATTATGCCCACACCCCAGATAGTTTAGAAAACTTACTCAGGGCATCACGACCCTTTATTGAGGGCAAGATGATTTGTGTATTTGGCTGTGGTGGCGATCGCGATCGCACTAAGCGTCCTAAGATGGGGAAAATAGCGGCTCAGTTAGCTGATGTTGCTGTAGTCACCTCGGATAACCCTCGCACCGAAAACCCAGAAAGCATCTTAGAGGATGTTTTAGAGGGGATTCCTCAATCAGTGGAACCAATGGTAATTTGCGATCGCGCTACCGCCATTCGGACTGCCATCTTGCAAGCAAAACCGGGGGATGGAGTTTTAATTGCTGGTAAGGGTCACGAAGATTATCAAATTCTGGGCACTGAAAAAATCCACTTCGATGACCGAGAGCAAGCCCGAGATGCTTTGATGAGTAGGCTACAGGTTATAGGTTAGCAAGTTGACAGCTATTTTAGCGGGCAGGTTGTAGATTATCACATGGAAGGTCAACGTTTAAGCTTTAACCAAACCACCTTTAACCAAACCACCTTTAACCCTAAATGAACCTGCCACCTAATCCAGAATTGTCTCTCTACCAGCTGGTTTTAGAGACTCTTGCCTCTCCCGAGTCTCTAACAATCACTCCTGTCACCCTGAAATCGCTAGTCAGAGCAACCTTTGACCTGCTAATTCAGCAAAACATTTCAGCCACAATTTTGGTCAAGCCACAGGGTGAGGGCTGGCACAGAGAAATAAAACGGTATCAACAACAGGTTGATGTACCCAAAACAATTTATCTGTGCCACTGTTTAGGAGATGACTGGAAAAACGGAGTTAACCTCAACAGAGATTCTCAACTGTTTTCCCTACCGTTGGAGACTGAAACTCAACTACAACAGGAGTATTTCTTACTGATTCTCGGTGAGAACTATAGTAGTTTAATTGTGGCTTGCCAGCCTGATCTATCGGAATCTGACAATCTAACTGATAGTGAACTCAGTCAACCATTGTTAGCTGTTTTTACCCTTGAGCAATCAGTAATTCGGCAGTTTTTACAGGGGTTAAGTACAGTTATTGGGAGCAATACAGCAGACCAACTCAGCCATTGGGAAACCCTTTTAGCTCCCCCAGAAACACTTAATAGTACACTACTAACCCAGTTGTTGGTTAAACAAGTACAACGTACAGAAGAAATTGTTCAGAATACCCTGGCAACACAGCCAATCGGGGAGACTAACCCATCTCCCCCATCACCGCCAGCAGTTCCTGAGTCGGTTGTGGTAGGGAAGAATTCCTTATCAAAGGTCGAGCCTTATATGAGTGATGAGATACTTCAGCGAGTGGCTCAGGAATTACGGACACCCATAACGAACATGAAAACTGCCCTGAAGCTGCTCGATGCCTCACAAATGAAGCTCGCCCAACGCCAACGCTATATTGGGCTTCTTTATAAAGAATGCGATCGCTTAAATTCCTTAGTGGCTGGATTACTAGAACTGGTTCAGCTAGAGGGTGACCCCCAAACGGATCAAACCTTGCCGTTGAAGCTAGCAGACATTGTTCCTGGTATTGTCAGCACCTATCAACCCCTTGCCCAAGAAAAAGGCATCCAGCTCGGCTACACAATTCCCGCCAATCTCCCCTCAGTCTTGTTTTCAGAGGTGGGCTTGAGGCATATCGTGATTAATCTGTTGCACAATAGTTTAAAGTTTACTCCCGCTGGCGGTAAAGTTAGAGTACAGGGAACTCGTAAGGGCAAGTATGTTCAGCTGATATTTAGTGATACAGGTATTGGCATTGCTGAAAGTGACATACCTAAGATTTTTGACAGTTTTTATCGGGGTAGGTCAACACCTAGGGAAGACCTTGGTGCAGGGATAGGTTTAACCATTGTGCAACAGTTATTACAACGGGGCGGTGGTTCAATTGCAGTAGTTAGTCGATTCGGGCAAGGCTCCCAATTTAAAGTGCTGCTACCAATTGCCTCTGAAACTTAAAAAATCGTCGAGGTAATGGTTAACCAATCCCAGGCAATGGTGTCTTAGCCAGGTCAGCTAACGGTAAAAATACTGTGATCACCTCACCCTGTTGGGGTCGTTGCTTAACAATTAGTTTGCCCCCCAACGCCTGGAATAGATTTTTGGTCACATTCAAATTCAAACTGATACTACCCGTTTCTGGCTGGAAAGTCAGCAGCTGACCAAGGGACTTCAATGTCGGGCAATGGTCGTCAGCAATTGTTTCGTGATTAATCTGAGACTGGAATTGTAACTTCAGCTGGTTTCCAGCAGGTGTAACCTGTAACTGGATGTGACCCCCTGTTGGAATAGACCGGGTGAAATTTTCCATCAAGCCAGTTAGCACCTGATCTAGCAAGGCGGGATGACTGACCACTGTTGGCAACTGTTGCGGTAAGACTACATCTAGGGTTAAATTACGTCGCTGTGCTTGTTTTTGCCAGCGGGGGATGCTGTTGTGAAAAACCCGAGCCAGAGATATACAGGTCAGGCTAACAGGGGTTTGCTTGGCTGCCGTTGTTTCTAATTCTACTGCCCGGAAAATCAACTCCATGCGGTTGATTTGTTCGCTACACTCATGGTCAATAATTTCTATACGCCGCATGACTTCTGGAGGCAAGTCACGACGTCTAAGCAGTAGTTTAGTCAGGGTGTGAATTGTAGTTAGGGGTGTCCGGATTTCATGGGTCAGAGCTCGGAGCAGCTCAACGTCAGGTGTAGCTTCAGAATTTTCTTTTGGGTGAACAGCAGAGATTCTAGGAAAGCCTCGCGCTTCATTTTTCACCAATCGTTGCCAGTTAGGCTCCTGTACTTTCTGTTTCTTGGCAAAGGGTGTACTAGAAGACCCATTTTGTGAGTGACTACCAGTTTTGACCCTATCCCTCTGATGCTGAGGTTGTCTTGGCTGAACCATTGTTGACTCGGATATTGTAACCGGTATAGTCTGGCTCAGTTCTACTGAAGGCAGTTCTGGTAAATTCTCCAGAAGCCCACGACCAAAGTTCATTACAATGCGGTAATCGGGGGGCTTTGGCACAAATTTTTCCATTAAAGCTTCCAACTGCCTCAGATGATGAGAACTGCTCAGTAATAGTCTATGGCGCAGTGATGCCCAAACATGTTGGATATCCTCTGGGTCAAAGGAGAATTGAAAGCCTGGAACGCCAAAGTGGTCTTTCCCAGAGACCATGACTAAGCTAAAGTCTTTAGTAAAAACTAAACAAAACTGCTCGTTAGCTAAGGGGTCTCCTGGAAACAGGGGTAACCTGTAGGTCGTATTTTGTACAAAAGGAGTAGTATCAGGTTGAGCCGGAGGTAGCTGGAAGGGCATAAAAGCCCAAGGATTCAAGGCGTCGTTCGTAAAAATCCCAGTCTCGAAACTTGCCAGTAGCTCTCGATCACTTAAGACTGGAGCAGGACCAGCTAGAATTAGTCCTTGCTTCGACGAGTGTTCGGGATTATGGCTTGTTGATCGGTTGCCTGAAACCCCTGGCAACAGCAACTGTTCCAAGGTAGCGATCGCACTTTGCCATTCCCGTTGAGCTTTAGCTGCTGCTGCCCTATGCTTAGGGCTAGCACCTTCTCTTGTTCTGCGACAGCTAGCACCTACTGAGCAAGTGTCAATCACAGTTGCTTGCTCTACTGAAACAGTAACCTTGTCATCGCTTTCAATTAATTCCTGTTGGGATAAAATTTCACTTATACTTGGTAATAACCACCTTGGCACCACAATCCACCCCCGATGCACAGCTAGTGCAGTAATTCAAACTATCAACTCCTTTGATAAAGATGGTAATGTGATTGCTGATAGTTTAAGGATCGTAGAACCGAACTTCTACGTAGCAATTCCCGTTAACCTAAGCATTGGAAAGAAGGAGCTTAAACAGAAATTAACAGTTTGAATTAAAAATATCAAATTGTTCTTGCATTGTTAGAGTTAACAACATACACTACCTATCTGCCTCTGTTTTGGTAAGCTAATAGCTAGCGGCTAACAGCTAGCAGCTAACAGTTGGGGCAATTAATCAAAATATGGCAAAGATCGAGACCAGAACCGAACCCATGGTGATCAACATGGGTCCCCACCATCCCTCCATGCATGGCGTTCTCCGCTTAATTGTCACCCTAGATGGGGAGGATGTGATAGATTGTGAGCCGGTAATTGGCTACCTGCACCGAGGCATGGAGAAAATTGCCGAGAATCGCACTAACATTATGTATGTCCCTTACGTGAGCCGATGGGACTATGCAGCAGGGATGTTCAACGAGGCAATTACAGTCAATGCCCCAGAGAAATTAGCAGATATTCCGGTACCCAAACGTGCCAGCTACATCCGCGTGATCATGCTGGAGTTGAATCGGATTGCCAATCACCTGCTGTGGCTTGGACCATTCCTAGCAGATGTGGGTGCCCAAACCCCATTCTTCTACATCTTCCGGGAACGGGAGATGATTTATGACCTATGGGAAGCTGCCAGTGGACAACGGTTAATTAACAACAACTACTTCCGTATTGGTGGAGTTGCTGTTGACCTACCCTATGGATGGATAGATAAGTGCGAAGACTTCTGTGACTACTTTGACCCTAAAGTTGATGAGTACGAACGGTTAATCACCAACAACCCTATCTTCCGCCGCCGAGTTGAAGGTGTCGGTACCATTAGTCGGGAAGAAGCCATTAACTGGGGACTTTCTGGCCCGATGCTACGAGGTTCTGGAGTCAAGTGGGATTTGCGCAAAGTTGACCACTACGAATGCTACGACGACTTCGATTGGGAAGTACACTGGGAAACCGGGGGTGATTGTTTTGCCCGGTATGTGGTGCGGATTAGGGAAATGCGGGAGTCCGTTAAGATTATCCGTCAAGCCTTAAAAGCACTTCCCGGTGGTCCTTACGAAAACCTAGAAGCCAAGCGGATGGCAGAGGGTCGCAAATCCCAGTGGAACGACTTCGATTATCAGTTCATGGGCAAGAAAATTGCCCCTACCTTCAAGATTCCCAAGGGCGAACACTATGTCCGTCTTGAGTCTGGGAAAGGAGAACTAGGAATTTTCATTATTGGTGATAATAATGTCTTTCCTTGGCGTTGGAAGATTCGTCCAGCCGATTTCAATAACTTACAGATTCTGCCCCATATCCTCAGAGGAGTCAAAGTTGCCGATATTATGGCGATTCTCGGTAGTATTGACATTATTATGGGGTCAGTAGACCGTTAAATTAGGTTAATGGTTCTAGGTAATAGGCTCTAGGTTTTAGACTAAGCGGGGGCAACGTTAGTTAGCTCCGCCTCAAGGACGGAAGCTCTCAACTAGCCGTCTTTTAGCATTAGCCGTCAGCTATCAGCCGTCAGCTATCAGCCGTCAGCCTTTGGTCTTGGTATTTGGTTGATAGCTGATAGCTGATAGCTTACCATTAGCCTCATATCTAGAAGTTAGGCAGCTAAGATTATCGGCTATTCCTCCTATTCTTTGCTAAACTAGGAGGAATTTTTGATTTTTTGTGAAACTGTGATGTTAAGACAGCATTTAGGGAATTCTAGGAATGTAGCTCCAAAGACTGAATAGTCAACTTGCTGTCTATGAGTGAAAATCCCCCACCTATTAAAGTATTACGTCAGCGCCATGTAGGCTGGGATAAGCCTACCGAGGAAAATCTCAAAACTATTAAAACTATTGAGTTGTTATGGCGTAATTTGTTCGAGGCAATTTTTGATCCCATTGAAGATAACTGGTTAGAGCATTGGGAAAAGCTATACAAAACCATTCTAGAGGTTTGTTCTGATAACGAAGAGCGCCGCATTACTCTAGTCTACCTGAGCAATGTTAAGGATTTGACAAAAGAAGCTAGGGAATGGAAAATGTTGGTGACTTACCTGGAGAATACTAAAGACTGGGCTAGAAAATCGATTATTAGAGGCTCGTGAACCGTAAAATAAAATAGTGAAAATGGTGACCCTTCGCGTAAGCCAAAGGCTTGCTCAAAATTATCCTTGATACAGTAAAACCTGTAAAGGTGCTAACAGCAAGACCCCTATCCCTTCTACAAACGCTTTGGGGAATAGTTTTCTGATAATATTGAGCGCTCCATTATCCGCTACCAGTAGCCAAGCTTGACCTGAGTTGTTGCTGCGTTCCCGTAGCGGCTCTTTCAGAGCATCGCCATCGTAATTAATTTGTGAACAATAATAGGTCGTGAGATTCTTCCCCCAACCCCGATCACCCCATCACCCGATCACCCTGTCCAAGCCTCTGGGCAAAATGTTAAGAAGAGTAAACTAGAGAAGTAATATCAAGTCCGGTTAATCACTACCCAAATAGTTCCTGGATGGTTAGGCGTTCGCCCTTTGGCTGATGGGTAATTGACAATTACCCATCAGCCATTAGGAAATACTGATTACCCGATAAGGAGTATGAGGATTAGTCAACCGGATTTGATGATCTAACTATCTCAAGTCCCAGTTTTGTCAGGATTATAGAGTGCGTGAAAGTTTTTCAGACCCTGGAAGGGCAGCAACGCCAAAATTTGCTGATTT
The DNA here is from genome assembly GCF_010671945.1 of Moorena sp. SIO4E2. Classification (NCBI taxonomy): domain Bacteria; kingdom Bacillati; phylum Cyanobacteriota; class Cyanophyceae; order Coleofasciculales; family Coleofasciculaceae; genus Moorena; species Moorena sp. SIO4E2. The sequence goes on along the minus strand of NZ_JAAHIE010000291.1, from coordinate 202 downwards.
TATTTACTGTAGGTCTGCTATTTTGGTCAAGCTTAACGTCTTTGTTGCCAACGCTCCCACAATATATTGAAGACTTGGGTGGTACCAAGCAACAGGTAGGGTTAGTAATGGGTTGCTTTGCCATTGGTCTGTTGCTGTTTAGAAACCCACTGGGGCGTATGGCAGACCTGCGCAGTCGCAAGTTGGTAGTAATTATTGGTAC
>NZ_JAAHIE010000290.1:0-9202 GCF_010671945.1 Moorena sp. SIO4E2 | reverse complement strand
TTCTTAACATGATCTAATAAAATGCTTGCAGAAGTCGGGAACTTTGGATCGGGCAAATTCGCAGCAGCAGGGAATAAAAATTGACGAAACCCTTATCAAAACTGGGATGCACCCCGGTCTGCTCTGGTTTTGTTACAAAAATTAACAAATTTTTCTCTCATCAAAAGTAATTCTTACGATACACTGGCTAAGTGGAAAACTTAGGAGGCAAGGAAATGAACGCTCAAAGATGGATTACCCCTAGTTTTTGGCCTTGCTGAATCAATGGTAATTAGACCTACTGAGTTGTTAGCTCATAAGCCAGTCGATGATTAGTGTAAAATTCATCCGGTTGGCTGAATCAGTTGTTAGTAAGTAAATACAAAGAATGACCCAAGTCTATACCAAAGATTTTGAAATCCAATGCCCTCCCCCACAGCGCACCTGGAGAGAAATTTCCCAAAAAATTGCTGAGCTTCCCTTACCAGGTGTTCCCATTCGCTTGATTTTAACCAAGGTTGAAGGAGATACGCTCACTTTTGAATCCAGCTTCATTGATACAGACAGAAAGCCGGTTTGGTCATCATTACTTGATATTAATATTCGTCAACGGGTTTCTAATCAGCCCTTTGTGGCAGTTAGTATTATTCCCACCGGAGTCAGAGCAGAAATTGGTGGTTTTGCGGGAGATGCTACTCCTAGTACCAATCTGTTAGCCTCCGCTTGTGACTATCTGGTCACCAATCCCAATGCAGTTACTGCGTCGGATATTTATTTCGGTCAGGATAATGTTCTTTATCTGGAAGGGAATCTGATTTGTCAGTTACTACTGGGTAATATTGGAGTGATTCCAGAAAAGCGCAAAAACATTGCAGCGATTATAGAAAAACCAAGAGATGAGAGATTTTTAAACAATGTTATTAATGCTCTCAATGGCTTGCGTGCTGTGGGAGGAATTAATATCGACCCTGTAGTCGTAACCGGTGGCCCAGTGGAAACCGCCTGTACCTATTCCCAGTATGGTAATGCTTCCGGGGAATTTAAAGGTATGGACGAATTGATGAAGGCTCTAGATGTGGTGGAAAGTTCTTCTGCTAGAGCAGTGGCTTTAATGACCACTTTGGAAGTAGAGGATAAAATACGTCAAGCTTACTACCGAGGGGAATCTATCCCGAATCCTTGGGGCGGTGCGGAAGCAATTATGACCCACATGCTCACTAATTTTTATCCCTTTACTGCTGCCCATGCTCCCTTATTATTGGAGTGGGAACATACGGGATTTGGGAAATTAGTAGACCCTAGGGATGGTGCAGAATTAATTTCCAGTGCCTATGTTTGTTCGCCCCTCAATGGTTTAATCAATTCTCCCCGTCCGGTAAGGTTTGATACTCCCGTAGCAGCAGGGGAAACCAGGATATCCGTAGAGAATGTTTCGGCGGTAGTGATGCCAGAAACAACCGTGGGTAATATTCCGTTTTTAGCGTCTTTAGACCAAGGTGTGCCAGTAATTTTAGTCAAAGATAATACCACTAAGTACGATATTACTCCTGAAAGATTGCAAATCGAGACTCAAGGCAACCCGATCTATCGTGTCAATAGCTACATGGAGGCGGCGGGATTACTGTTAGCCTTACGTAATGGTATTGCAGTGGAAAGTACAATTCGCCCGATGCCGCAACTTCAGCCGATTTTTCTGTAGCAAAGCCTGAAACTTTATATTGTATAAAGCTTAGAGGAGTAAGTTTCATTTTCATGAATTGTGCTGAAAAATCCCCATTATCTTCATCATCTCAAAAGGTTCAAGTTCAATCTTGCCAGACTAGTGACAAAGGCATCGAAGTGGATTTGCTTTCTAAAGTCACCAATAATTTAGATAGTTTAAGCTTACCGTGGATGTGGCTGCGAGATCACTGTCAATGTAGTGAGTGTTTCACTTCTAGTGCCCAGAGAGAATGTGATGTATTCATTGGCTGGGAGAGATTTAGCTGGGAAGAAGTCCTTGTAGATACTGATCCCACAGGGCTGATAATTCAATGGCAGGATAATCACAGAAGTTACTTTTCCTATGATTGGCTATGGGGAATGCTTAATATTAAGAACTCCGTAGCAGTAGATGAACGAAAATACTGGAGTGATGATTTACCAAGTCTTGATTATCGAAGTGTCCTTGACACAGATATCGGATTAAGGCATTTGGTTGAACATCTCACCCAAGTCGGAGTCTGTAAAGTGATTGGTGCCAAGGCGAGTAAAGCTGAAGCGGCTCAACTTATGCACCGATTTGCCTATCTTCGGCAGAGTAGTTTGGGAGACATAGTCGAAATTAAACCATCAAGTAATTCCAACTATGATGAAGCCCATCTTCATACCGATGGAGCTTTTAATTACGACCCACCAGGTATCAAACTGGTTCAATGCCTCGACCAAACTATTTCACCCTGGGAAATGATTTTTGTTGATGGTCTGGCGCTTGTTGACAGAATCAAAAGCGAAGCACCGCAGACTCTAAGTTTATTACAAAATAATCCTGTCTCTTATCAGTACCTGAGGCACGATATCAATCTGATTGCTTCAGATCCGATTGTGACCCTAGATAGTTATGATCGACTCAAGCGTATACGCTACAATCCGAAAGCACAACTTCCTGTTGCTGAGCAGGATTTGCTAAACAAACAAGCGTTGCAAGCTGCTTTGAAGCAGTTTGAGGCATGGGTTGAGGACCAATCCCAACAGCGAAAACTCAGCTTGAATCCAGGAGAAATGGTGCTGTGGGATAATTGGCGTGTCTTGCATGGTGGTAGTGCGATGGATGGGAATCATCACCTTGCTGTCTGTATGTCAAATATGGAAGATTTCCATAGTCGTCTGCGCGTAATTCAGAACAAATCCTATCAACGTCCAGTTCCCCAGGCTCGTGAAAAGAAAGGGGTTTAAAGTATAAAAATTTTAAGCATGACAACCTTAAGCACCATTGACAAAAGTTCGACTCCCAAAAATTTAATCCTCTGGACAGCCAACACATTTGCTAATGGGCTACCCACAGTCACTTTCAATGAAGTAATGAGTGAATCTAGGGGATTAAAAAAATGGTTAGAGAATATTGCCTGTTATGGTCTGGGAATGGTATCAAATACACCACCTAATCGTGAGTCAACCCGAGCACTGATTGAACGGGTAGCTTATATTAGGATGGATATCTTTGGCGGTTTTGCTGACTCCGATACTAGCGAACCCCATGCTGATAGCGCCTATTCCAATGGGTATCTGGCAGCCCACACCGATGGAACTTATTCCTACGACCCCCCTGGACTGATTGTATTTCACGTTCTCGATCGAGATTATATTGGTGGAGAGAGTATTTTCATTGATGGTTTTTATGCTGCCCAAACTCTTCGGGAATCATCTCCTGACGCTTTCTCCTTGCTTACCAAGGTTGATATGCCAGGGCACTATTTAGAAGTTGATACCCATTTAGAAACAAGGCAACCTCTAATTAAACTTGATGCTGAAAACCAGGTAAAACGAATTCGATTCAATCACATGGATCGCGCACCTTTTTACTGGGGAGAACAAACGACACAGGTCTATGAGGCTCTTTGGGAGTGGCGTAAAATTATTGATGACCCAGCCAATCAATATCGCTTTCGCCTGACTCCTGGAAATGTTCTCTTGTTTGACAACTGGCGTCTTTTGCATGGACGACTAGCTTATGAAGGGGAACGACGCATGGTGAACTGCTATTTAAACATGGAAGACTTTGAAAGCCGACTGAGAATACTTAGAACCAATACTTAGAACGACTCTCTAGAGTAGTACTTACTACTAAAAATGCCGATGAATTCCCAAAGCGATCTAAAATCCCCAGTCAATTCCAAGATCAGAGGTCTGGCCTCAGATAATGAGGCTGGAGTCGATCCCGAAATTATGAAGGCTATCCTAGCCGCTAACCAAGGACATGCTCATGCCTATAGCGAAGATGAGTGGACGCGCTTAGCTATGGAACAATTCCATAGAAATTTTGGGGCTGATTGTCAGGTATTTTTTACTTTCGGCGGGACTGGTTCCAACGTATTCGCTTTGGCTTGTTTGTGTCGCTCTTTTGAAGCCATATTCTGTTCTAGTAAAGCACACCTCTACCATAGTGAATGTGGGGCTGTGGAGAATTTCATTGGTAGTAAGTTAGTTCCGATTGAAACCGCTGATGGGCATCTGCGACCTCAAGATATTGAAAGTTACTTGTATTGGCAAGAGGAGGTCCATGCCTCTATCCCTCGTGTGATATCCATAACCCAGTCCACGGAACTGGGAACGGTGTATCGTCCCAAGGAGATTTTAGCTTTAGTGGAATATGCCCATCAGCAGGGTATGAGGGTTCACATGGATGGCACACGTCTTGTCAATGCTGCAGCTTCACTTAATTGTTCCTTGGGTGCGCTAACGACGGAACTCGGTGTTGATGCTATATCCTTTGGTGGAACCAAAAACGGGCTTTTGATGGGAGAAGCAGTAATTTTTCCTAACTCTGACCCCTCGTTATCTCGGAATTTTTCGGCTATCTGGAAACAAAGTATGCAGATGCCTTCAAAAGCTCGATTTATCGCCGCCCAGTTTTTAGCGTTACTCAAAGATGACCACTGGCTGCAAAATGCTAGCCATGAAAACAAAATGGCTAAGTATCTTGCTGAACAATTATCTACCATACCTGAAGTTGAGATAGTATATCCTGTCGAGACCAATGCTGTCTTTGCGAAAATTCCACCTAATTGGATCGAAGCTCTGGTTAATGTTTCTCATTTTTATGTTTGGGATAGTTCTACTGGATTAGTTCGATGGATGACCAATTTCGATACTCAGCCGGAAGATATTGATCTATTTATCCGCAAGCTTTATTCTCTTTCTATGGCTTCGGTGGGATCTGAAAATGCCATTGCGTTAGAACATAAGATGTCCAGAGAACAAGCCAAAGATATTTCAGAAACAAGACCTTGGTTATCTAGGATTTGTGATAGCCAAAGCACTGAGGAATTAAAAACTAATTACGATAGTTGGGCAAATACCTATGATGCAGATGTAAGAGAAGATTGGTCTTTTATGCCTGCCAACATAGCACGGACATTAAGCAAACTGCTTCCTAAGAAAGATGCCACAATCTTAGATGCTGGTGCTGGGACAGGGTTAGTGGGTGAAGCCTTAGCCCAACAGGGATATACTAATCTGACTGCTGCGGATTTGTCAGAAAAAATGCTGGCGATCGCTAAAGAGAGACAAGTATATCAAAGTCTGCATCAGTGTAATCTAGAAGATTCCCAAATTTTTAGCAATTCAGTAACTTTTGATGCTATTATTGCAGCAGGAGTTTTTGCTTATGCTCATGCTGGAGTTGCAGTTTTAAACAATCTATTCGGTATTTTAAAAGAGGAGGGAATTTTTTTATTAACCATACGGGAAGACTATCGCCGTAAAATGCAGATAGACTTAGATAAATTACCGTGGACATTAGTTAGTGAAGAGGGTTTTCCGATATATGACGAAGCCAAGTTGATGTATCTGCTTGCTTTAAAAAAAAGGAAACTTAATAACTGATATTAAGTCCAAATATACCATTTCTCTTTTAATGTGAGTAAATATCTAACATAACAGGAAAAACCATGAATAAATCAAAAATTAATCTAGGTTTAGAAGAATTAAAAAAAGAATGGGAACAAAAAGGTTTTAAATGCGAAATTTATCAAACAAATTCTGTGGAATCTTGGTCAAATCCAGGTCATAAAACTGACGAATTTATTATCCTTATAGAAGGAGAAATGGAGATTTATTTTCAAGGTCAAACTTACTATCCTCCCATTGGTGAAATATTCAAAATACCTGCTAAAGTACCTCACAAAACTAGATATGGAAATTCCACCTGTCTGTATTGGATCTATGCTTTTGATTGGCAGTGGAATGAAGATGGGGTTGGTATTGAAGAGGGGAAAATACGATCACCAAAAGTTAAATCGGGTGCATCTCATATTTGTAAAAAAGTGCCGTAGGGTGCGTGATAAGACGGACTCGCCAAGAAGCAAGCTGTAGCCAGTTTTGTGGAAGTACGTCCCGTAACGCACCACGAGGTCAAACTTCAAAAATGAGATGCACCCAGTTAAATCTGTTTGAGGAGTGATCCCAATGAAGAATCAAAGTGCTGATCAATTCATTAGATCTGATCAAGAAATCTCACAGAATAAAAGACTTGTCAAAATTTCTGATCGAGAAGATATCTGCTCCCTTCCCAAGGGGATTTGGAGACCTCTGACTGAAAACTATCATTTACAAACCTGGAAAGGGATACCAATGGACAAAAGTCCTATAGAAATTGCCCTTTATCCAATGCTGATTTACGAACTCCAACCAAAGACAATTATTGAACTTGGTGCAGATACTGGAGGAAGTGCAGTATGGTTAGCAGATCAGTTGAAGTTATTTGAGATTGAAGGTCTTGTCTACTCTGTTGATATCGATTTATCCTTACTTGATGAAAAAGCCAAAGCCCAACCCAAGATAAAATTTTTGGAAGGCGATTGTAACCAGATCGATCTGGTTTTATCGACCACACTGCTTTCTACACTTCCTCATCCTTGGTTAATCATAGAAGATGCTCATGTTAATTTAGTCGGGATACTGGATTATTTTCATAATAATGGGTTACAAAATGGAGATTATTTAATTATTGAAGACACAAATAAAGCTTTATGGGAGGCTTGGTCAGATTGGGAAGATCAAGAATTTATTGAACGGATGAAATGTAAGCTTGATTTACTCAAAAACTGGATGATTCAGCATCAAAATGAGTACTTAATTGATACTTACTATCAAGATTTGTTTGGTTATAACGGCTCGAAGAATTGGAATTCGATGTTAAAAAGGATGTAAATAACAATGACTAACAAATCTAGAATAAACGAAATAATAAACGATTTGCAAAAAAAGAGGTTTAAGTGTAAAGTTTCTATTGATGACTTAGAAGATTAGGTAGTCCTGCATAGTGATGCTGGGTGGGGGCTGAAACCCTCACCATACCGTTACCGATATCATTACAATGCACCACTACCCATTTCCCCTACGAAGGATAAAAACTACTCTTTTCATTGCTTAAAGTCTGTAGTTAAAAGTGGTTATTCAATCCGCAGTCGATGTTCATAAAGTCTTTGGTAATAAGGTAAACAGTAGTCATAGGCCTGCTTCAAGTGTTCATTGTTTTCAACACTAACGTAATTTTTTCTGTCCCTTTCTTTAAATTCCCGACTCGATTGTAAGTAAGTGTGCCAATCTCCTTCCCATGGAAGAGTCCATATTTTAGAGCATATCTTAGGATCCCATTTTAACGCTTGGGGCATAAACGGAATTCCTACAGCATCACAGTAAGCTTTAATCGTGGCCTCTGGTTTTTGTACCAAGTCATCTGAGTCAATGAGGGGGGGGACTTGTCCCAGAAAGGCTTTGGTGACTTCAAACAATTGGTAAAGTTCTGCATACCCAGTTTCACTTAAGTGGAAGTCAGGCCAACCGGCAAATAGAGAAGGAAGGCTTTTGGCAGGATGGCGAATAAGGAAAGTGTGGTTAAAGTGGGATAAAAAAGCTTCATCGGCTCGCTCGTAAATATATAAAGCCATATCTTTAATAAAGACAGGTTGGCTTTGAGCCTTATTGATTAGGTCTTGGAATAGGGGTTGAAAATTATAAGCTGGATTAATCTCAGCTTTTGCACAGCGATCAGATTTCCTTTCCTCGCTACCGAAATAGTATAGGCTAAAGGGTTCATGAAGAACAATAAAGTCTCCCCTTGCTTGCATCATCATTTTAAAAGCGGTGGATGTTGATCGAAAAGTTGTCCATAATACCAAAATTTTTTTCATGGCTAGATCTCAATAGTAGATGTTAGAGTCAATGCCTCTGTTACCAGAGGACAGTTTATAAGGAGCACGTCAGTTTAGGATCGTTCTGATTCCACCAAACAAAAATATGAGTGTCCAGAAAAATCATAAAACCTCTTCAGAACTCTTCTCCATATCCCAGTCTTCTAGAGGGATAGCTGGCTCTTCAGGATCGGCATAGTATGCGTAGGGCTGCTTGTTTGCCAATGGTAAGATAGGATATTCCTTGTCTTGATGCAATAGCGAGTGGGGGAAACCCCCGCGTGAAGGCGCTGCATCGCTTTTGACTTCACCAATAGTGGCAATTCCGGAAAGCTTATTTTGAATAGCTTCATTGTCTTGATGCAATAGCGAGTGGGGGAGACCCCCGCGTGAAGGCGCTGCATCGCTTAATATTTCTGAAGCCATATCCTCTACAGACATTCGTTTTTCCGCCGCCGCTTTTCTCAAAATTTCTTGAGACTTTTGACTAATATTGACATTCGTTATAATCATATAAAATACCTTTTAAACATTCAAAATTAACGTAATACCTTAGAATAATAAACTGGTTTTATCAATCAAATTCAGGAGCCCAAACTTCCACTACAGACAATTCCCACCCAGGAAGTAATTCCGGTACTTCCAGCACATCCCCATCCCCCAGCACAACCTTATCTCGATTAAAGCAATAAACTTCCATGGTGCGAGTTCTCGGATCCACTAACACCCCAACTTGAGTTCCCAATTCCAGAAATTGCTGGATCTTCCGGCGTAATTTAGCCAAACTGCCACTCTTAGATTTAACTTCAAACATCAAGTCAGGAACTAACTCCGCGTAACCTTCTGTAGTGCGAGGTAAACGTTCAGCTAGGATAAAAGAAGCATCGGGTGTGCGGACATCTCCATCTTCGTTAGGTAAACGAAAACCACCACTAGAAGCAGTTACCCTGCCTAGTCTACGAGGTCGTACCCAGTTTGATAACTGGGCAACAATTGCAGCAGCTACTTGATCTGATTCTATACCTGAAGGACTCATAACAATAATTTCTCCAGCCACTAGTTCCATCTGATAATCAGGATGTTCAGCTTGCAGTTTTTCTAAGTCTTTTACTGTTAAACCAGTTGAGTCTTGGAGGTAACATCCACTTCAATGGCTAGATCTGGCGGTGGGTCAAGGGTAAGATCGACGCGCCCCTTGTCTCGGATTCTAGCGTGGTTTTGGATGTAGAAGCATTGATCCGGTTCAATGCCACTGTCCATATTTTCTCCCTTGAAGGTAGTGGAACCAAAGCACTCGCAGTCGATTTCTAACTGATCAAGCAAAATTTTAA
>NZ_JAAHIE010000029.1:0-33366 GCF_010671945.1 Moorena sp. SIO4E2 | reverse complement strand
GCGATTGGCAATGGCATCCACTACGGTTTCAAAAATGCCCAGGGAGTTTTCCACCATGGTGTTGAGGGTATCGAGCAGGGGATTAATTTCACAGATTTCCCAACAACACACCCGTGGATCTTTAACCAAAGTTTCGTTGAGCAGACAGGCTTCCTTGACAAAAATCCCATTTGGAGCTGGGGTTCCCGTTCCCATACAAATTGTGGAGTCCATACTGTCCACGTCAAAAGTAACGTAAATCAGATCCACCCCCTCTAGCTTCTCTAAACACCGTTGGGCAACCACATCCGCACCCAAGGTACGAACTTGCTCAGTGGTCATGTTTAAGATCTGGTGTGTTTCTATCAAGTGGTCTTCAGCCTCTTCCGTATCTCGTACCGCAACATACACCAGATCCTCAATGCTCAAATTCGCGCTATCTGCCAGCCCCAATCTTTGGCACAGGTTCCACAGTTCTAAGGTGTCTGAGTCAAGATCATTGATTTGCTTGGCCAGATTATCAGTAGCAGTCGCCATCGCCAAAGGCATCCCATGCATATTTCCCGATGGAGTAGTATAGGGAGAGTGAATATCAGCATGGGCATCAATCCAAACCACTCCCAAGCGATGATTCGGAAAGGCTTTTTTGATTCCGGCGATTGTCCCTGCTGCCGTTGAATGATCCCCACCCAGTACCACTGGAAACAGCCCCTCCTGTAGGGTTTGGGCTACTACATCGGTGGTTCGGCTCAGCACCTGATATAGCTTGTGAATATACTTGGCGTACTGATGTTTGTGTCCCAGAGCATCTGCCCAATTTTCCGTTTGTACTTGTAAACTATCCAGACTCAAAACACCATTCTCGGCATGCATTCGTGCCGCCTGTTTTTGGATAGCAGCTTCTCTCAAAGCAGCAGTTCCCATGGATTGACCGCGCGTTCCCGCTCCTAATTCAGAATCAACTTCAATCAGGGCAATGGAGGAAAACTTTGCGACTTTCTGGTACTGAAGCAAAATCTTTTTAAAACTGCGTAAGCCTGCGATCGAAATCTTCAGACCCGATTCATAAGTCTGAGTGGCAATAAACTCTTCAAAATCAATTTCGCCATCTGCATTTAAATCAGCTTTTCTCACCAAGGTAGCAATTTCTGAATCAGTTACGGTAGTGTTGAAGCACTGGATAATCTGCGTGAACTCCTCAATCGATAATTTGCCACTACCATCAACATCAATCAGTTCAAACACCTGTCGCAGATCAGCCCTAATATCGAGATCTTGGCGGTTTACCATCCACTCCATAAAGGCATCCCGGGTCACAACATCATCTGTGTTGAGCAGATTGAAAAGATTGGTTCGGTCTTGAAGGGAAATGCCTTGTCCCAAAACCTCTAGAGCATCGATGATTTCCTGACGAGTGATAAATCCATCACCATTGGCATCAAACAACTGGAACACCTGGTCAAATTCTGCATATCGTTGAGATGACATTGCTTTGGTTATGGTCATGGTTGAATTTCCTTATGTGTTACCATAATTGGCAAAATTGGGATCGGGATTATACTACCATTTGGATTGAACCATGGCATAATTGGTTAAAGGTTGTATGAACAGGGCATGGCTGAACTAGCGATATAGTTTTTTTGCGATCGCACTCCTGAAATATAGTGCTATAGCGCAGCGCTATATTTCCAAGCCAAAAAAAATTGCGGTTTCAACAAAAGGGCGTTGAATCATTAAGCAATGCCTATTTATCTTGTTGTGGAAGTAAGAATAAGCAAAGCTTTAGACTTGTGACAAATAGAAGATCGGGCAACGGATGAGTAACGGATGTAACGGATGGCAGTATTGGTAGAAGGGGAAGTTGGGGCAATTACCCATGACCCATGACCCATGACCCATTACCACTGATATCAATCATGAAAAAATTAATCAACCATCCCGATAATGTTGTCAGAGAAAGCCTAGAAGGGATGGCTTTAGCCCATCCTGACCTGCTCAAAATTAATCTTGACCCCCCCTTGATCTACCGCGCTGATGCTCCCATATCAAACAAAGTAGCGATTATTTCCGGTGGCGGTAGTGGTCATGAACCCTTGCACGGGGGCTTTGTGGGTGCCGGAATGTTAGATGCCGCCTGTCCCGGTGAAGTGTTTACCTCTCCCACCCCCGACCAAATGCTAGAAGCTGCCAAAATAGTCAACAGTGGTGCAGGGGTTCTTAATATTGTCAAAAACTATAGCGGTGACGTCATGAATTTTGAGTTAGCTGCCGAATTAGCTATCTCAGAAGGCATCCGAGTCCTCAATATCCTAATTGATGATGATGTAGCGGTTAAAGATAGCCTCTATACTCAAGGCAGGCGGGGGGTAGGGACAACATTATTAGCCGAGAAAATCTGTGGCGCTGCTGCTGCTGCCGGTTATGACCTCAAACAACTGGCTAATCTCTGTCGCCAGGTTAATAGTAATGGACGCAGCATGGGTATGGCCTTGACATCCTGCACTCCTCCTGCTAAAGGGAGTGCCATGTTTGACTTGGGGGAAGCAGAAATAGAATTTGGGATTGGCATTCACGGGGAACCGGGAAGACAACGAATGTCCCTCAAATCAGCGGATGAGATGACTGAAATGCTAGCGCTATCGATTATTGAAGATTCTGCCTATAGCCGCACAGTGCGAGAGTGGGATGAAGATAAAGCAGAATGGACAGAGTTGGAAATAACTGACCCGCCTTTTCAGAAAAGCGATCGCATTCTGGCATTCGTAAATAGCATGGGTGGTACTCCCTTGTCGGAACTGTACATTGTGTATCGCAAATTAGCCCAAATCTGTGAACAAAAGGGACTGGAAATCGTGCGTAGTCTGATTGGTCCTTATATTACGTCTCTAGAAATGCAAGGCTGCTCGATTACCCTACTCAAAATGAACGATGAGCTAATTAAATTCTGGGATGCACCAGTCAAGACACCAGCCCTGCGTTGGGGACTATGATTGATATAGCAGTACGCAGTAAGGTTAGGACAACTCTTACCTCTAAAACCTTGTTAGAGTCAACTTCTGCCTTCTGCCCTCAGCATAGCTGCCTTGCGCGTAGCGCTATATAAGCATTCAGCCGTCAGCTGTCAGCTGTCAGCCCCACTCTGCCACTATGGTAACGATAACTAAACATCAAATTCTACAGTGGTTACAAGCAGTCGCTACTGTACTAGAACAAAACAAGGACTATCTCACCGAACTTGATGCTGCTATTGGTGATGCTGACCACGGTATTAATATGAATCGTGGCTTTCAAAAGGTGATCACTCAGCTTCCTAAAGTGGCAGATAAAGACATTGGCAGTATTCTCAAAACCGTCAGCATGACTCTAATTTCCAGTGTCGGAGGTGCCAGTGGACCACTTTATGGCACCCTGTTCTTGCGCTCAAGTGCAGCAGTAGCAGGAAAGCAAGAACTGACAGAAGAGGATATGGTAAAACTATTCCAAGCAGCAGTGGAGGGAGTCGTCCAGCGAGGCAAAGCCAACTTGGGAGATAAGACCATGTTAGATGCTCTATCACCCGCAGCCAATGCCTTCGCCCAAGCTGTAGATAAAGGAGACAGTATGCTAGCAGCCTTGCAACAGGCTGTCAAGGCAGCAGAACAAGGGATGAAAAATACTATTCCCTTGGTGGCCAAGAAGGGACGAGCCAGTTATTTAGGGGAGCGCAGTGTGGGACATCAAGACCCTGGTGCTACCTCAGCCTATTTGATTCTCCAGACACTGCTAGAAACTATTGGGTAATAGAGCAGTTTTCAATTGGGTGAGGTACAAATTCTTGGGTTTTAGGGAGTAGGGAGTAGGGAGTAGGGAGTAGGGAGTAGGGAGTAGGGAGTAGGGGTAAGAAAATTGACTGTACCTCATAAGTAGCATAAACGCTATAGTTAACGTTTAACTTTAGTAACTTATTAATAACTTAAGCGATCGCATCTTATTGAAGGTCAACCGTCACCCATCAACCGTCACCCATCAACCTTCAACCTTCAACCTTCAACCTTGAACCCTAAACCTTCAACCTTGAACCCTAAACCTTCAACCTTCAACCTTCAACCCTAAACCCTCAACCTTCAACCTTCAACTCTCCCTCAACCGTCAGCCCTCAACCAAATTTGATAATCATAGCTTGCACCAGCTGAATAATTTCAAAGGTGACGAAGACGCTGAGAATAATTGTCACTAATTTATTCAGTATCGGTATGTTGCCATACCCAAACCAAGAGGCAACAAACTTGATTAACACCATACAAATGGCGCTAATGATTAAAAATTGCAGGAGTGCCATAGTTTGATTCCCTGATTAACACGAAACAAGTCAGTAATCTAGTGTATTCCCTATTCAATAAGGAGTACCCTAATTACAAGGAAAATTTTAGAAAAATCTTAAACAATCAATCAAAATTAACCCTATTGTGATCCGTAGTATATTCCCCTACCATTGGTACCAATAAAGACAAGTCCGAACTCCTGCTTACTCGCCTCCATCACACCAGGTCTATTGCCAATTGGTCGGGAGCGATCGCCCATCCGTGTCCATGTGCGTCCCATGTCAAGAGACTGGAATATTCCTGGTTCTTCGGCACGGCTTTTGGCTGAGCTTCCTGAAGTCCCTATAGCTTCCCGATTCCTAACCCCATTCTCAACATTGGCAACATTCCCATCAATATTTCCATAAATATACAGTGCTGGAGTGTCACTCCCCTGGGGTGCTTTACCAAAAGCAAATAGGTGAGCTCTGGTGACTGAAGGCAGCTTAAGGAATGACTTACCGCCATCGGTAGAGCGATAAAAACCCTTGCGGTCTAGACTCAGCCAAATTTCGCCCTTAACCCCTGGCACCGTTTTCAGGGAATGCCAACCTTCATTCCGCAGTGAATTATTCACAACTTGAAAGGATGAGCCACCATCATTGGAACGATAGACTTTGCCTTTGGCATAGTAATAAAACCTGTTGCCATCTACAGGGTCTGCCGCTAAAGATTGAGACCAATTCCATGGACCACCGGGACCATTGGGTAATCCTGACACCTTTTGCCAGGTCACCCCTCCATCCTTAGTGCGCAACGGCTGACCTTGACTAACTGTCACAACAAATAAATTGGGGTTAGTAGCAGACATAGCCACCCGCATCGGCATAGTATTGTCTGGGAATGAGGCAAACTCTTGCCATGTCAGACCACCATCAGTGGAAGTCGCGCCAGTATAGGTTGAATTCCAGCGGTAACCACCAACCCGAACCATCTGTAAGGGTTTAGTTTCACAGTAAGCAATACTATAGGTATCTTGGAATGACTTACCAGGTTCCCCCAGACCAAGTCGTTGAGAGGGGTAAGTATCTAATCCTTGGTTATGGTAGAAACCATCCACATCCGCCACCCCACTTACCAGTATGGGACCACGGGGTGGTGAAACCAGAGTGAACGGAACAACTTCCTCGTGTCCGGCGGCATAGTTAGTCCAAACAACGGGATTAGCATTAAGATCATCTGTCCGCCATACACCATACCAATCCGTAAACCACACTCTTCCCGGTACTTTCGGGTCAAATTCCATCCCTGCCATATGATTGGCAAAAAACTTCTTCGGCCACCAGGGAATAGTGTTGTTAGCAGAAGACTGCTGCTGTTTCCAGGTAGCGCCGCCATCCAACGAACGGTAGAATTTAGTTTTTTGTGTGCGGTTTAGGGCAACTATGATATCCTCACGATTAGCAGGATTCACACTGACCGGACCAAAAATCCGATTAGATCCCCCTGGTTTCATGGTTTTCCAGACACCATTGGCATACTTGTGGACTCCAGGATTACTGGTACTGGTAACGTAGAGGATTTTATTGTTTCCCACAGCCATGCGATTGACTGTTTTTGGGCTACCAGCTACCTGAGTCCAGCTGACCCCAGAGTCAGTAGATTTGTAGATGCCATCTCCATAGGGCGAAGCATACACTAAGCCCGGTACCTGTGTATCAAAGACAATCGCTGTAATACCAATTTTGTTATCTGGTTTACCTGCAAAAGAAGTCACGTTTTCCCAGGTTGCACCAGCATCCGATGATTTCCAAAGTCCATCTTCTCTAGAGCCGAACAGGATAATATTGGAATTGAACGGATCAACAGCTAGTCTCTCTCCTAGCCATTTTTTCTTGTGGTTAGCCCCCATCTTGAGCTCTAGGTTCAACTTTGTCCAAGTTTGTCCTTTATCGGTAGATTTAAATAGTGCTCCTGGTTCAGCCCAGGGATATTTTCCAGCTGCAATATAGACAATAGTGGGATCATTGGGATCAACAGCCAGTGCTTCTCCTCCATAGTAGTTTCTATCAGAGAAGGGAAAGTGTTCTGTCAGGGGAATCCAACGTTGTTTCGCCTCATCCCAACGATAGAAGCCACCCACATCAGTCCGAATATAAACTAAGTCTTTCTCCAGTGGATGGAGGTAAACACCAGTGACATAACCACCACCTCCGATCGCTACATTAGTTGTGCCGAGGCGGATGTTGTTCTGGTATTTCCGAGAGCTAACTACCTCAGCCTGTCCTGAATTTACCTTAACGATATCAGTGACTAATACAATTGACCCCAGCATCATCAAACTAGTTAGGATCATCAGTCCTAGAGTAACCCTTTGCCTAAACCAAGGGTTTGGTTGGGTAATAGCTCGAATCCGGTGATTGGGAATCCACTTAGCAAGGGTTAGCCCAATCGCAAAAATAAATAAGCCTAAAAGCACCCTGAGTGCGATCGCAAGCAAGTCAATCATCAAAAAAATAGATCAGCAACTTGGACAAGACTTACCCAGTAACTCTACTAATAGAGTACGTTAATAACTCACCCTACTATTTATATCGATTTATAGGGTTTGTTGCCCAGTTTTTTCTAAGTCTTACAGAATGCTGCTGTGTCTTCTAGCTACCGCTAAGGCGTAGCCAAGAAATTCCAAGCAGAGTCTTCTTCACAGATTATCGTAAATTCAGGCTCACTGAGGGGAGCTAACCCCTTTAGCCAACTGTTAAGTTTAAAAATATTCAAACCACACTGGTTGACTAGCAAATCATACATCATACCTGGCGTTATTTTATAATCAACCATGCCACTATGACCAAATTCAAAGACTAGGTAAGGCTTGTGGGTTTTTAAGGTTCGGATAGCACCTTTGAAAACCTGAAACTCTGCTCCTTCTACATCTACCTTAATGAAATTAACCTTGAAGTCAGGTTGAAGGATGTCATCAAGTGTTTGAGTTTTGATAGCAATAGATTCTGTTTGAGCATTGTTATAACCCCAATAGGTGTAGTCTCTTTGTTTTAGACCACTGAGTGCTGGGGCATCAAAAACATGCCAGAACGTGGTTTCTCCCTCTAAATCACTCAAAGCAATTTGCCTAACATCAACCTTTGGGAACCGTTTTTGCAGCCGAGTAGCCAGCCGGGGGAGCGGCTCGAAAGCATAGTGATGACCGAGGGGAGCCAGTTGGCATATTTTTGTCAACACACTCCCCATGTTGCCACCCACATCAATACAGTTTGAGGATTTGCCTAAAATCCGCTTCATAATCTGATAGACATAGGTATCATCTTTCCTGCTGGTCAGGATCTTTTGGCTAGGAGGCTTGATCAAATCAACAATACTTCTTGCCACAGGCTCAAACGGTGTGCCAATCAATAACTCTTTCAGATTAGTTTTTATGGTTAAAGGTAGATTCATTTTTTAGCTGCGTATAAACCTCAGCTTTTATTTTATCGCAGAAAATAATGAGGGTTGAGGAGTTTTATATACAAATTTTTATAAAAGCTTTACAAAGTGTTTGTAAAGCACCATATCATACTAAATCCTGTTCACACAGTGGCTTAGGCGTGCAAAACCTCAAACCCTCTCCCCATGTCCCTATCACCCCATCTCCCCATCAGTAAGAAAAGCTACTTTCACAACCGGACTTAGTATCAAATACTAAGCTTGCTCCTGATAAATTCGGCGCTTTTGTGAAGCTCCTGTCGTTTTTAAAGCCACAGCTTCCATTTGCTGGTAAATAGTTTTAGGTAAAAGTCGGAGCAAATAAGCAGCAGCCCCCGTCAACAGAGTACGAAGCGGTTCCTCTAGCAAAATACGCCAGTAAGTCGCTAAAGCCTTATTAAACAATTCTGTTGCCATCAAGCCTTCGTTGATGCTGAGGGCACGTCGAGCACCAAACCGTAAATAATAGGCGCGGGCTGGGTTTTCACATTCAGCAATTACCTCTGGAGCATAGGCACGTGTTTTATCAATCACCTTTTCTAGAGAGTTTATATGCTTGAGTATACTAGCTGAATGCCCTTGTGAATGAATACGATATAAAGTTAGCGCCTCTGGCCAACCTTCCATCTGCCAATCAGTTTTAATCGCCATGCGCAGCCAACATTCCACGTCTTCGATATTGTGTAATTCAGTATCAAAATAAGCCTCCTCCGTAGCTTGATCGTTTCGGTATCGAATTGCTTCAAACACTTCTCGCCGAATCACTGGTGTTGAACCATTCCCAATCGGATTACGACACATGATATAATCTGTAGTTATATCTTTAGTTTTGGCTATTTGATAGATTCCTAACGGACTTCCTGTTTCATCAATGAACGCAGAATAGCTAAAACTGACTCCTACATGGGGTGATGTTTCTAGATGTAAAACATGCTTTTCTAGCTTTTCTGGAACCCATAGATCATCTCCATCTAAGAAAGCGATATACTCTCCTTGAGCATGGCGAATACCAGTATTTCTAGCAGCTGAGACTCCTTGATTATCCTGACGAATAATTTTAATTCTCGGATCGTTAATTTGTTGACATATTTGGATACTGTTGTCAGGAGAGCCATCATCAATGAGTAGCAAATCAAAATTTTTATAGGTTTGGGCAAGCACAGATTCTACTGTGGCTGCTATATATTTTTCAACCTTATAGACTGGAATAATTACCGATACTTTTTTCATAGTAGACTCAAACCTTGAAATTAGTTAACCATGCTAGAAAAGCACAACGTCAATAAAGATACGATCCCAAACTATGTAAACGCTTATAGAATAAGCTTATTCTATAATGTTTTTTAATTTTTAATTTTGAATTTTGAATTCCGCGCAGCGGTACTAGTTTTGGACAAGAGGCTGTTTTTTAACATTTTTGAGCAGCTTAGAGACAAGCAATTCAATTTGAGCATATAAAGACTTCGGTAATAACCAAAGCATATAAGCGGCTATTAAGGTTAAGATTGTTCGCTGTGGCTGTTCTAGTAGGATAAGCCAGTGATTGGATAATGAGCGATGTATAAATGTCACAGCATCTGAACCTACTTTAAGACGAACCGCACTCCTAGCCAAGTACCGCAATTGGTAAGCCCTAGAAATGTTTTCCCATCGGCTGGTCACTTTGGGAGCATAGGAACGGGTCTTTTCAATCATTTGTTCCAAGGACTCGAACTGTTTGAAGAGATTGGCTGACAACCCTTGTGTATTAATTCGATACAGGGTTAATGCTTCAGGTATTCCCTCAATTTTCCAGTCAGTTTGAATACCGATGCGAAGCCAACATTCAATATCTTCAGCACGACGGAAGTTTTCATCAAAGTAATAATCTTCTGTAGGGCCGTAAAGATTATCCTGATACTTAATTTTGTCAAAGACTTCGCGACGAACTACAGCAGCCGAACCGTTCCCGATCGGACTCTCTCGAAACAAATCAGATATAGTAATATTAGTGAGCTTAGGCATTAGATAGGCACCCATAAAATTTCCAGCTTCATCAATCAAAGCAGAACGGCAAAAACTAACCCCTACCTCTGGCAATTTTTCTAAGTGTTCAATATGTCTTTCCAGTTTCTGAGGCAACCACAAGTCGTCTCCATCTAAAAAGGCTAAATAATCTCCTTTGGCATGGCGAATTCCTGTATTTCGCGCTCCAGCAAGTCCCCGATTAGTTTGGTGAATAATCTTAAGTCGATGATCCGAGAATTCTTGACAAATTTTTATACTACTGTCTGGGGATTCATCGTCAATAATGAGCAGTTCAAAGTTTTGATAATTCTGGTTGATAACCGACTGTACTGCGCTAGCAATATACTTTTCAACTCCGTATACTGGGATAATTATCGAAACAGTTTTCATAGGCTAAAATTTATGAGGTTGTGATCGGTTAGCTATAAGTATTATCTGGTCTAGCTTTAGGTACTTAATTTACCAAAATTATCAACCCGATTTTTATTAAACTTGGACGAACTAATCAGGGATTGAGTTCTCAATAATTCAAACTATGCTTCTTTTGTCTATGTATAGTTTTGTCTATGTATAGTTGATAAGTCACTGTAAGCTTAAACCTCAAGCTGGCAAGTACTTTGGGGCGCTGGTCGCCCCCCAGATAAATTTTATTAGTTTTTGTTTTATAGTTTTATAGTTATCAAGTTTTGTATAATAATTTTTGTTTAATTGTATAATATATTTTCCGGTAGCATTGGTAGTATATACGACAACTAGATAAGACAGTGAACGTCAAAAGTAGGCAATTAAGCAATATCATGATTTCAATCTGCCATCCCTGTAAGCTTATATAAA
Organism: Moorena sp. SIO4E2; assembly: GCF_010671945.1. Taxonomy (NCBI): domain Bacteria; kingdom Bacillati; phylum Cyanobacteriota; class Cyanophyceae; order Coleofasciculales; family Coleofasciculaceae; genus Moorena; species Moorena sp. SIO4E2. The sequence continues at coordinate 22,786 of NZ_JAAHIE010000029.1, read as the reverse complement.
AGCGATAAAACCAGACTTTATAGAAGTATATCATAATCAAAAAATATAGCAAAAAAAAATGTCTAGCGATAGATATAATTTATCAAAACTAGACATAAATTTCACAATTAGTAGACATAAATTTTACAATTAGCTACAACTCACAAAATATCCAATTTCACTGTCTTGATGCCGTCGCGAATGGAGAGGGGCTGTGCTCACAGGGGTAGGTTTTTTACATTTGGGTGGGGAGTGGGGAGTCGGGAATCGGGAGTGGGGAGTGGCTGACAAGGGTAGGTTTTTTACTTTGGAGATAGGTAATAGGTAATAGGTAATGGGTAATGGGTAATGGGTAATGGGTAATGGGTAATGGGTAATGGGGAATGGATCATTGGCAGACCTATTACCCATTACCCCAAAACCAGCATGCATTGGTAGCAGGGTTTTAGCTATTTGCTAATAGATGACATTTCATGTACCTCTGATTGCTTGAGAAATCCGGCGCTTTTGTGAAGACCCTGTGGTTTTTAAAGCTACAGCTTCTATATGCTTGTAAAGATTCTGAGGTATAACCCAGAGCAAATAGGCTGCAGCCCCAGTTAACACAGTACGACGTGGTTCTTCCCAGAGCATCTGCCAGTAGGTACCCAGAGCTTGGTTGAAGAATTCGACAGCCATGGCACCATCTCTCAAGGTAACTGCCCTACGAGCTAGATACCTCAAATGGTAAGCACGGGCACGGTTTTCCCACTCAACCACCACCTCAGGAGCATAGGAACGAGTCTTCTCAATTACCTGTTCCCAAGACTTTTGTTTTTTGAACAAGTTAGCTGATATACCACCGGAATTTACTCGGTATAGAGTCAAAGAGTCAGCAATGCCTTCCAGGTGCCAATTGGTTTGGATAGCAATGCGAAACCAACAATCCAAATCCTGTGACCCTTGCAATCCTTCATCCCAATAAAAGTCTTTGGTCTTTCCGTTGATAGTCTCTTGGTACTTAATGGCTTCAAATACCTGCTTGCGGAACACAGCACAGGAGCCATTACTAATAGGATTACGGCAAATTATGTCACCGATGGTGATGTCCTTCAGCTTGGGAAGTTGATAGATTCCTAGGGAATTTCCTGCTTCATCGATAAACCCAGAACAGCTAAAGCTAATCCCCAAATTTGGATTGTTTTCCAAATGTTCAATATGTTTTTCTAGCTTTTGAGGCAACCATAGGTCATCGCCATCTAAAAATGCTATATACTCTCCCTGGGCTTGGCGGATGCCTTCATTCCTTGCTGCATTAGCTCCCTGATTTTCCTGACGAATAATTTTGATCCTCGGGTCTAGGAACTCCTGGCAAATCTCTACACTGTGGTCAGGAGAACCATCATCAATGAGCAAATATTCAAAATTTTGGTAAGTTTGATCCAAAACTGACTGTACTGTAGCAGCAATATACTTCTCAACGTTGTAGACTGGAGTAATGACAGAAACTTTTTTCATTTTATCACCGATATTATAGTGAATGACTAAGACAATTATTGTCCAAGTTGGTTTTGCAAAATCTGACGTCTTTGGATCATTCCCACTACTTTAACAGCCAGAACTTCGAGGTGGGAATATAGGGGCTTAGGCAACAGCCAAAGTAAATAGGCAGCAGCCAAAGTCCGAAGGGTACGGCTTGGTTCTTCCAAGAGAAGACGCCAGTAAGTTGCCAAAGCACGGTTAATTAGTTTGACAGACATTGGTCCATCTTTGAGACGTACTGCACTACGAGCAAAGTTTCGCAATCGATAGGCCAGGGCTAAATTTCCCCACTTCTCAATCAATTCAGGAGCGTAGGAGCGAGTTTTTTCTAGTACTTGTTTCCAGGAATCTAACTGTTTGACTAAGTTCGCTGAAAGACTGGCTGAATTGACTCGATATAGGGTTAGTGCTTCAGGGATTCCCTCAATTTTCCAGTCTGTCTGAATCGCAATACGTAGCCAACATTCAATATCTTCAGCGCGGCGAAAGTTTTCATCAAAGTAAAAATCTTCTGTAGTGCCGTAAAGGTTATCTTGATACTTAAGGGCTTCAAAGACTTCCCGTCGAATTACGGGAGCTGAACCATTACCAATAGGACTAGACCGGAATAAATCTGATCGGGTAATGTCCTTTAACTTAGGCATTAGATAAGTGTTCAATAAATTTCCAGATTCATCAATCAATGCAGAACGGCTAAAACTAACCCCTACCTCTGGCAATTTTTCTAGGTGTTCAATATGTCTTTCCAGTTTGTGAGGCAACCATAAGTCATCCCCATCTAAAAACGCTAAATAATCTCCTTCGGCATGGCGAATTCCTGTATTGCGCGCTCCAGCAAGTCCCCGATTAGTTTGATGAATAATCTTAATTCGATGATCCGAGAATTCTTGACAAATTTTTATACTACTGTCTGGGGATTCATCGTCAATAATGAGCAGTTCAAAGTTGGTATAGGTCTGGTCGAGAACAGACTGCACCGCTGCTGCAATATAGTTTTCAACTCCGTAGACGGGAATAATGACAGAAACATGTTTCATTGTTTGACCAGTGGTTTTAAAGAGAACTAGTTTTAATTTTATTTTTTTAAATAAAATTTCTCCAAAAAAATAGATAAATACTTGAAACTGACAACTGACGACTAAAAATTACCTCCTGAGCACTATCATCTTCCCAGGAACTGATCACAAATTTCTGCCCAAGTGTACTAGACTATTTTGCATTTGTGATCTGGTAGCTAAGGTAGGCCCCGCTACCAATTGCAGTTGGGGATAATACATAATAGATGAGTCTGACTTAACTATTTCCCATTGGCTTAAAACAGAGGAATAGACGGTTTGTGCAATCCGTAAATCTCGCTCTAGAATTTCCAGAGTCAAGGCATCTTGGGACATTTTGCTAAGTTTTACTTCAAGCTGAGAAATCTGAAACTCTAGATCCCTGGCCTTGTCATCACTACCTTGTAGTTGTGGTTTAATATCATCCATTTCTAAGGGTAGATCATCTTGGAATAAGCTAGCTTGAGGCTGATGGTGAACAGGATTCATAATCTGAGGATTGGTAGAATGACTATGATCAGACTGAGTCGGTACTAGCTCAGCCAGCAATTCAATCTTTTTGCGCCGTAATTCAATCTTTTTCCGCCGTAGTGTTTCTATTGTCTCTAAGAGCTGGTTTAAGGGCAATCCTATGTTCGCCGTTTTTTCAGCTAGGCGTTGCTGTGCTTTTTCTAGATCGTTTTCGGCTGATTTTATATACACTGGGATAGTCTTTTCTTGTTGAGCAATTTCTTGCTTTCTGAGTTGTTCCAGTCTTTTGTTAAACGCCTGATTAATGGCGAAGGCTCTCCGTTGCGCTTCCTCAGGGGTGACTCCTGAAATTTCAAAAACCATCATTGTAGAGTTATCGATTAGTTGAATCGAAGGCTTATCTAAGCTATCTAGAGATATATTTAGCTGCTTTGCCGCTTCTTCTAAAACCGTCACACTTTCAGCTATCAACTTCAGCTGTTTTCTGGGATCATCGAAGCGATCGCTTAACCCAGCACTGCTATTACTATTATTACTGTTATTAAAGTCACAATCACCAAATTCAGAACCCTGAGTGTTAGGGAATGTCCCACTACTGGCTAATGATAAAGTCCATTGGCTGACATAAAACTGATCAGTATCAGTCTCATCTTGAGATTGGAGTACAGTATGAGATTGGAGTACAGTATGCTCTAAGGTTACAGGAGACGTTTGAGGTTTAGCAAAGACATACCTAGCAGACCAAACCACAAATAACGGAATTAAAAGGGCATGAACCAGTAAAACCGATACAGCGACCGTGATGATTCCCCATTTCACTGCTATCAGTAGACTACAGGAAAAGATGATAGTAAATAAGACATTCCAGAGCAAGCCAATTTGCGGTTTATCAATGGCTGCTAAAAGCTGAAATCCAGCAATATCAAAGGGTCTAGGAATTGCTGATAAGCAAACTAAAATGACGATGGGAACAACCATACTCCAGCCTTCCGTATGAATTTTTTCCCCAACCATAATGGGAATATAAAACGGAACTAGACTTGCTTGTAAAGCAACAAAACCAACAATCACTTTCCCAATCGTCTTCAGACTGCTAAAGTATGTTTGCTTAAATTTCGATAAGTTTGTCCGGACTTCACATAGGGCAGGGTATAAAGCAGTAGTAATGGATTGGACGATAGTCAAGCTAATTCCCAATCCAGCATTGTAAGCAAAGTAGTAAACACCTAATAGGTCAATTCCTATAAAGCGACCAATGATAAGATAGTCGAGAGTTTCCCTGAGAGTCTTTAAAAGTTCAATCCCCAGGAAATTGATTCCAAAGCGAAAAATCTTACCCCAGTATTTGGTTGTGAAAGAGCCAGTTCTCCGCCAGGGATGTTTGAACAGATAGGTAATGAATTCTATAGGGCTAGCTATTAGTATGGGAAGTATTATCGCCCACATTCCCAGATGAAGAACAGCAAAGACAGCGGTTAAAATATTGGCGGTGGCATATCTGAGAGCGCGAGCAGTAGCCGTTACCTGAATTCGATTATCCCTTTGAATTAGTGCTGACTGTACTGCTCCTAAGGGAGCAATCAAAAAGTTAAATGCTAATAGACAAATGGGTAAAATAAGTTGGTTATCCTTATAAAACCACGCAACTGGAAAAGCAGCAAGGCACTGCATAACGAATAGACTTGCAAAAAGTACCCAATTTAACCAATAAGCACTATTACAAATGTCTTCCAGCTCATCGGCTTCCGCCTGTATAATTCTAGCATGAACACCGATCCGCGTTATTGTTTGTGAATATTCATAGGTCGTCAGAACCAGTGCAGCTAATCCAAAGTCATGGGGAGTTAAGAAGCGTGGCAAAATAAACGTTGCAGCTAAACGGGAAACCCGAATAAATGCCTGTGCCACTCCCATCCAACCAAGATTGCGAGTAAAAGTGCTACGGTTACCTAGTTTTTGCTTAATGCGACTCCCGATTGTTTTGACAATTTTCACAGTGGATCTCCCATCCTGCCATCCTTGTGATGATTGATATCTGTCGAAATTGATATCTGTAAAATTAGAGTGGTAGTTAGTGCTCTGAAATCATCCGATTATCAACAGATACCATCGGCATTTTATGGCCGATTAGTTGGATTAAATGTCCAGCTAGTTTTTTAGGCATAATTTTGATTATTAATAGTTTTAAAATCAGACGCATAGTTTCCTTGCTTAGCAAAAATTTTGGATAAAGCTTTATGGAATAGCTTAGTTTTTTACTAGCTAGCTTTACTGCTTCATTATCAAAAGCATTAGCTATACACTGCTTAGCAAGATAACGATAGGCATTCGCTAAACTCTTATTTTTAAGAGACTTAAGTTCTGGTGGAGCTGCCTTGAATGCTCTTTCAATTACAATTAGGTTCGCATTCTCCATCACATCCACTTTAGAGGTCATTGACTGGGAAGAGCGACGGTAGAGAATTTGGTATTTAGGAACCAGTGCAAAAGGACATAAAGCTGCTAGCCTGAGGTAATAATCCCAATCTTCAACTGATTTCAGGCATGGGTCAAATTCTCCAGCTGCTTCAATATACTTCCGCTTAACCATGATATTGGAACCACTGGATATGAAGTTACGAATTAGTAATTGGGGATAAACATTACCCTCCCAATAGAGTGGTTGCCAAGCAAACAAAAATTTGCTATTCTCATCTATAAAGGCAGTCCAACTGTAAGCCACTCCGGCTTCAGGATTTTTTTGCAGTGCTGCTAACTGTAGCTCCAATTTATCGGGTTTCCATAAATCATCGGCATCTATAAACGTAATAAACTCGCCCCTAGAGCGACGAATGCCACGATTACGTGCCACTGGCAATCCGCCATTTTCATAGGAAAACACTTTCAATCGAGGATCGTTGACTGTACTGATTACATCTAATGTCCCATCAGTGGAGCCGTCATTAATGGCAATTAACTCAAAATCTGAAAACGTTTGTGCTTGAATCGATTGGATCGTTTCTAATATAGTTTTTTCTCCGTTATAAACTGGAACTATTACAGATATGGTGGCCATGGCGATTATCCTTTTTCTGTATATAATTAGTACATGGTAATTACCCACAAAAGGTCTAGACAAACCCCTTGAGCATTTTTATTTTAGTCCCATCCCTACTACAACCAAACCAGGCCAGTAGAGGTAAGCTAATCCCTCTAGATTTTCCCCAAAGGAAAACAGGATACAAATTAATAGTATTGTTAGTGCTGTTGTGGCAACTTTACTCCTTTGAGCTTTAATTAAAAGTTCTATAAAAGTATAGACTATAGGAATTAATATTCCAATAAACCCGACGATTCCATGAGTATATAAAGCACCATACCAAGTGTGGTGACTTCCAATAGGCATACCAGCGACAACATCAGGGCCTTTACCTACTTTAATGGCATGACCCCAAATCGGTGCATCTTCTTCCCACTTACGGTGAGAAAGCCGTGCTAAAGCCGACCTAACCCGCGAAGAAGCAGATCTTTGACTGGAAAAAGAGTCTTTCAAGTTTCTAGCTATCATCAGCAGTTGGGGACCAAATAGACCACCAATAAAACTCCCTATTCCTGCCGTAATTTGGATGGCGGGTTCGGTTATATTTCCCAAAAATGTTACCAGTATTGGTATACCCACTAAGCAGATTATCCCCATCCGGGACACTGAACCTACAATTGCAGCAGCACAACCAATCATACCAATAAAACGCCACTTTATGTCTGGGTCTCTACTACTAAGGAAAAAGTGTACGTTACAGGCAAATGCCAATGCTGGAGCCCAAGGCGCAAATAAGAAAAGCCGTGTTTCACCACTTTTTATCACGTAAGGACTTACGGCGTAGTAACGTTGACTGTTACCCCCAATTTTTGCCATTAGGGTGCTAGTATACAATGGCATCTCTAACCCAGTTAGACTTAACCCATAGGTAATTGGCACCAAGATCAGAGTTTGTAGGGAAAGGATAGAAATTGCTCTATAGATTATTTGTGGTCGGATGTTGAGGCAACCAATTAAAGGAAATAAGGCCAGAAGCGCCCAAGTTCTCAAAAAGGAGTTAATAAAGGATTTTATCGTTTTAACAGTTGAAAAACCCCAATCTAAATGACCCACAACTAAGGCTAGGCCAATGACTGATATGCAAACAATCCAGACCCAGACTCCAATGGGAATCCGAATCCTTTCTTCCGGTGGAGTATCTGATGTTTGCTGCCAAAGCTTCTTAATTAGATAAAAGGTTAGCAGCCAAGCTAGAGCTGGGGCAAAAACAAACTGTGCGCCTAAAAAAAATAATAAGTAGGTGGAAATTATATAATAGAAAACTACTTTTTCTTCAAAGTTTTGGGGTTTCATTAAAGCCTGCCTAATGGCTTAGGTTACTGGTGCCATGCTATGATGTCTAGCTTGATAACAAGTGGATTAGTTGCATCAGAAATCTTTTCTTTGGTTCCCGATTGGCGATGTGAAGCTATTAGATGTTGTGAAACTATTATTTGATGGTTGAGAACGTAAGGGTGGAACATCAGAATTAAACGATTCTACTTTGCCGTACATTGAGGGTTGTGATTTACCTTGTAAATGGGGACGTAACCAGAGTAAAAATAGTCCTGCACTAATTAACAATGAACCAGCTGCTGCACCAAGTAAGGCCGATGACTTTTTCGGTGCTATCGCGTCTGGGGGTAAGCTGGGTTCAGCTAGCAGCTGAACTTGAGGATAGGAAAGGGATTGGTTGAATCGACCAATGGCTGATTGAGTTAAGGTTGAAGCATAGATAGTTTCCGCAATGCGCATATTGCGTTCTAGGATCTCCATCCTCAAAGCATCCTGGCTCATTTGTTTGAGTTTGGCTTCGAGCTCAGCAATCTGGTTGGTTAATACCCAGGCTCTAGCTTCCACACCCTGTTGCCGTGCTTCCACCTCAACAATTTGGCGCAGCAAATTTTCCCGGGAAGAACCAGTTTCAGGCCCAGAGTTAACACTGAGCTGGTCAATAATTGCTAAAGACATGGGGCGACCTAACAGAGATTGACTACGCTCTAGCAAAGCTGCTTTAGCACTCTCTTGCTTGCTCTTCTCGTCCACTACAGATGGATGCTTGGAACCGTATTTGGAACTCAAAACCGTCAGGGCTGCCGTAGCCTGACTGTATTCCCTTAGGGTTTGCTGAAATATCTGGTCAGCCTTAAGTACAAAAGCATCAGCAGCTTGTCCAGACGACAACTTGAGATTAGCTGAGAGGTTGCTAAGATTGGCTTTTGCTTCTCGCCCTTGGGCTAACAAATCGATTTGTTGTTGTCGTAAACTTTCTATAGTGGATGATAGCTGGTTAACTTGTTCTTTCGAGTTCAATCCAGTTCTAGCTTTGTGTTCAGAAAGACGTCTTTGAATATCTGCTAAATTTTTCTTAGCTGCCTCCAAATCAGCTTGAATTGGTAGCTGATTGTCTCCTACTTCTTCTTGCCTAAGTTGTTCAAGTCTCTCCTGGAAAGCCTGGTGCATAGCAAAACCTTTCTGTTGGGCTTCCTCAGCAGAGTCTCCTGTGATTTCAAAGGCCATCATAGTTGAATTGTCAACAATTTTGACCCTAGGCTTGCCCAGCTCTTGAGAGGACATGTTCAGTATACTGGCAGCATCCTTAAGCACCGGCTTACTTTCCGCAATGAATTTCATCTTTTCCCTCGGGTCATGGGAGCGATCGCCAAATGGTGACCTAACATCTGAACTCGCTCCCCCTAATTCTGGGATATTAATTCTGGTGGATGAGCCTGAGACAGGAAGTGATACTGCCCATTTACTGGTATAAGTTGGCTGAGCTGATTTCAAATAAAAAAATGTTAAGCCCCAAATTCCGGCATTAATGGATATCCCTAAACACAAGTAAAATAGCCAACGTAGAGGCATGAGATTTGATTTTTCATAGGGATATGGGGCTATGGTATTATAATTAGTAGTCATTGGAGCATCTCACCTGGCAAATCCACATTTTGAGTTTTAAGTTGTAGTTTTAAGTTGTAGTCTTAAGTTGTAGTCTTAAGTTATGATTTTTTATAGTTTCTATTATGAAAGACTTGGCAGAGAGTTTTACCCCACTATCAAGCAATGGCTTAAACCCTTAGCCAATACACCCCTGATGAAGAGTCAGATCCCCTGAGCTTATAACTTGTGATAGATACATTAATTATAACATTTCAGCTATCCTCAATATGAATTAGGGTATAAATATGTCTTTAATAATCCGAATGGGATTGAAGATATCCCCAATAAAGTCAAAAACACTTTTGACATTAGTGACCGTTGAATCATAGCAAGCGACACTATCTCTTGGCATCAGCACTGGATTAACTTGGTCATCATTAGGCTTCTTCACCAAGTCCTCTACAGAACGTTCTATTGCCAGAGTTTCCCCAGTAGTACGGTCAGTTTGCAGTAACAGAGCACGGCGATCTGCATTTGTGGTTTCTGTGCCTCCGACACAACTAGCAGCAATTACAGCTTGAGACAGACGGGAGCCATATTCAACTTCCTGGACTCTAAGGTCACGTCCATTATTGGGATTAGTCAGATTGGAGAGAAACACAGGAATAGTTGAGGGAGTAAGCTGGGAAGGTCTGGCTAGATAATATTGAGGCAACTCCCGAGTAGGAACAATGATTTGGTCTCCAGCAATCAAGGGAATATCCTCCACTGGTGATCCGGTGAAGACACCAGATAAATCAATTACCTGTTCCTGTTCACCCCTAACCAACCGCACCTGTTCAATGTTGGCATTTGGTTTGATGCCGCCAGCCGTTAAAATGGCAAAGGTTAGGTAGCGTTCTGGAGGATAGTCTCCTGAGACAGTAGCAATCGATGCCGGTAAGTCTCGACCTTTAGAATCCGTATCATTAATCAAAACCCGACCAGGTTCAAAAACCGCTCCTCCCACAGTTACCTGAATTGGAGCCCACTCAAACAGTTGAATGCTGACTTTGAGGAAATCAGCCTGAAAAAAGCCTCCTTCAAGTAAAGCCTTGACTAGGTCTTGCTCGATTTCTGATACTTCTCGACCCGCTGCCAGTATCGGGTCTAGGTAGGGGAATTTGATGTAACCATCCAGATTAACTTCATAGGTGGCACTGAAGCGTTCAGCTTCCGGGATTTCTTCTTCGCCAGCCACAAAGAGTCTAAGGCGATCGCCAGGAGACAGTGGTAGAGCCCAACTGGGAACTGATAAACCTATTGCTGCTACGGTAGTAATTAACCCTGCTATCCAAAACTTGAGAATGGACATTGAAGAATCTCTGGGTTCACAACTATTACTTAGTGCTATTACTTAGTGATAACACTTAGTGATAACACGTGATAACACTTAGTATAGGGGGGTTTGGGTCAGTGTTTGAGTGTTGACTGACGATCAACACTCAACAAAAAACATTCAACAAAAAACACTTAACAAAAAACACTCAATTCCCTTTGCGAGTAATTCAAGTATATAAGTAACTATAGCGTTTGTATCTAGGTTGTAAACACACGTATTGCCGAAAAAGGCAAGAGGCAAGAGGCATGCATGCTAGAGGGGCAAGAGCTCCGGAGTTTTATTGGAAAATAACAAAAGACCTTCTAGGTTTACATCTCAAATACATACAAATGCTATAGTTAAGTTTAAGTTAACCAACCACAACAGTTTCTTTAATTGCCGAGAGGGGCTTACCCTGAAAATATTCAGGAATGGGCGCTCCCATCAAATTCAGAATAGTGGGGGCTAAATCTAGAGAATGACCAGCTGGTAAACTAGAACCTGGCTCAATATCTTGTCCTTTAATCACCAAAAAGCCATCAGAGCGGTGAGAACCAGTACGATTAAAGGGAACTGGACCAATGCGTCCAATATCGGGACTATCTACTACGTCAGTAGCATATTTTTCTTGCCAGATAACGACTAAGTCACCATCAGGTAATTTCGGACCAGTTTCAGTTGCCGATTGGCGGGTGCGGATAATTTCCTTCACCATTGGTTCCCCAGTGCGAGCATCTTTAAGCTGGTAGAGTTTTTGAGTCAATTCCTCACATACAGCATCGTACTGATCAGGGGCGACAATACCCTGAGGTTCCCTTCCCTGGAGATTAATCCTGATATATCCTTCCGAATAACTAGGCAGCGCGAATGCTTTCATCTGAGGCCAGCACGGTTGGTACCAGGATGGACTCTGGAAGAAGAATGGATCAGATTCTGCCTGCATCTTGAACGGAGAAATGAGATCCGGTGCAGGAGTGGAACCAAACAAGGGTGCGATGGGATTGAAAAGTTTGGTAGGGAGTTGACGTCTCAAAAAACCTTTGAGTGGATTCGATTCATGCTTGAGGCTCCATACTTTTCCCATCCAACCCTTTTTCGCCCTGGCATCATTGACTAGGGGTTTTGGGGGTTTACCATACTTGCCACGAGCAATGCCATATTTACCTGGGAAACTCCAGCGATAGAGAAATTCTGGCAGGAACAACATACTCGGTAGATCCATGACGTTAGACCCCATACCATGGGCAGCAAATACTACGACCTGGGCATTATCCGGGGCTTTGCTCAAAATGCCACCAATGGCTTCGTCAATAGCTTCAAAAATTTCTAACACGGGATCTCCAGGGCATTTAGCACCTACAGATGGGTAGAGAGGATGATCCGGCTGACTCAGGTGCCAGAAGTAATGCCCTGCAGTATGGGTTTCACCAAAGATTGTTAAGAAGAAATCCCACGGCATCTGCTGCAACAAGTCTTGACAAATGGCACCCCGGCGGGCGATACCAATCTCCAGTTGTGCTTGAAGACCCTTGAGTGCTGCCACATCCATAATACTGGCATGGTCTTTGCGTAAGACAGGATGCTCACCATGCTTATCAATCACATCCTGTAGCAAGGATTTGGGTATGGAATGACTGGGAGTCTGAGGAGAGTGAGCTCCCCAAGCAAGGACTTGCAACCCATTGACCTGATTGGACAGGGGAGCTTGAGGCATATCAAAGACTGCCACCCGATAGTCATCTCCCAAGCCATAGAAGGGTTGATACTCAGCAAAGTCGTAGGCTTGAATGTCTTCTACTTCGTAAGTGCCTTCCTTAATTTTCAGAGGTGCCCAGTACCCTGTTTGCTCAGGAGAACAACCAGTAAGGAATGTTGTCCAGGGAGTCTCAGCCCGGTAGTATTCATATGTCTTTAAACGTCCGTAAGATCCCTGTTCTCGTAAGCGACGCAGGTTTTTCAGATGTCCTTGAGATATCCATTGCTCTATCAAGGCAGGGTCGGCAGCATCCAAGCCAATGGCAATTACAGGGTTTCTCATTGTTGTGGTCGGTAGATGTGCGGGTAATTTTCTGGTAGGTTAAGTAGTGTGCCTAGTTTAGCTCAGCATCTAACCTTACAAATAACGATAGTCGGCTTCACACAGATGAAGGTTGAAGGATCGATGAATCTTAGAGTAGGCTTTTATAAAGTTTCTGTAAAGACTACTGCTATCGATCACACTATGTAGTCTCATTCTATAAGTAGCAAAGATTTGAGGCATTTGTTAGCTCGACTAGTTCTCCGACTCGACTGGTGAGCTACTCCCTGGTAAAAAATCTTCTTAAAATAAGGCATAGACCTGATCAATACTACCTGATCAAAACAACGACTCGTGATCTGGAAAAATTACCCTTGTTAGCTCATTTATGTAGAGTCGATGAAGAATATTTAAAGATTTTATTAAGTTCAGAGAAAATACTAGGCTGGACTCGCCCATAGGCTATGATATTAATGGTATAATTAACCATTAACTAACCATCAATGAACCATAACGGAGGACTGGTGCAACCATAAAAACCAGTAATTTTAATTAAAGTAAATCCCTAATATATAACAAATAAATAAAGCCTAAATAAAGCCTAAATAAAGCTATTCTTCCTAAGTATTATAGAGAGGAATTGACTTGAGGTTTTTAAGCTATAAGCATCTAAGCAGATTGGGAGTTACTAGGAGGAGGGAAAACTTAATTCATTCCCAGACAGCCTGATTGATTCAATCAGAGTTGACTCTAATCTATAACGTTATGATTAGTCACCAATTCTCCCCTCGATACGTTCTAGTTCACGCTGTGACAATGAGATTGAATATTTCGTGAATTACCTAACACTGTCCTGAGGGATAATTCATCGCTTCTTAACACAGTGAACTAGAGTTTAATGCTAATACCAAAATAGATTTATGTCAAATTACTGAGATCATTGTTATCAAACCCTGGTGTAATCTACCTCAAGGGATTACTGTTGTTTAATTAGGGAATATTTATAGGTTCAGCTATCTAGAAAACAGGTGGGACCCGAACGCGCCCCGCGTCGGCTTTGCCGAAAGGTGCGACCCTAGGGCGATTTACTCGCCCTAGGAGGCGCGCACCTTGAGCGAATTTAATTACGGGTCAAGGGCACCTAAGGGTATTTACCAATAATTTTTCAGAGCTAATATAGTAAAATTACTAAAACTGTGATAATGTAATTTTATTCTTTTCCAAATAAAATCTTCTTGCTCGAAACAGTATTAAGCTAACTTGGGTAGCCGATCGGGAAATGGCAAATTGACTGAGTTCGGCTCCAAGTCTGAAGATTGTTGGGAAAAGCTTGGCGGCTGTTTTTAGTGCTTATTCCTTAGGTAGGAGAGACATCGTAAAGTAAAAAGGTTAAACATGAGAGAAATAGTGAAAATACTCAACTTAGAGATTGATAATATATCCAAGTCAGAGCTGTTAAAGCGGCTCGATACCGGGGTGATTTTCACTCCCAATGTCGATCACTTAGTCAAGCTACAAAAAGACCCTGAATTCATGAAGGCATATCGAATTGCCGATTATAGATTATGTGATAGTAAAGTTGTGTATTATGCGTCGAGGTTCTTGGGGTCACCCATACAGGAGAAAATTTCTGGATCTGACCTTTTTCCAGCTTTTTATGATTATCACAGAAACAATAAGACTATTAAAATATTTCTCTTAGGTGGACGAGAAGGAGTCGCTAAACAAGCTCAAGAAAATGTCAATGCTAGAGTTGGCAGAGAAATTGTTATCGCTGCGCACTCCCCATCATTCGGATTTGAGAAGAATGATGCTGAATGCCGAGAAATCATCGAAATGGTTAAGAACTCTGGAGCTACAGTACTAGCTGTGGGAGTTGGTGCACCTAAACAAGAAAAGTGGATACATAAGTACAAAGATCAATTACCAAACATCAAAATATTCATGGCAGTAGGTGCCACCCTTGATTTTGAAGCAGGCACTAAACCAAGGTCGCCTGAATGGATGAGTGATGTAGGATTGGAATGGTTACACAGGCTATTATCTGAACCGCGACGATTGTGGCGGCGATACCTGTTTGATGCTCCGGTCTTCCTTTGGTTAGTGTTGAAACAAAAACTCAAGAGTTCTATGTTGCCACCAGCTAGGGTCAATCTGAATTGATCCCAAGTGATATCGTTTCGGTTTATATGGGAATTGTTTGGAGGAAAACCGCGAAGATCCAAAGGACAGGAAGGGAGGAAGGCACAAAATTGATCATTGAGCCATTCTCGTCAGGTCACTGACCAAGCTAACTGGATCCTCAAGATTACCGATTACGTTTGTACCAATTACTTTTGGTGTCGCACTTCTACAACGGTGTGAACATTACCCCGTGGGTTAAAATCCCCCTTGATGGTGACTTCTTCGGGGTTACAGGCGGCTACGAAGTCATCTAAAATTTGGTTGATACTCTCTTCGTGGGAGATGTAGCGATCGCGGTAGGTATTGATATACAACTTAAGGGCCTTTAGTTCTACCACCAGTTCATTGGGAACGTAGGTAATGTAAATCGTGGCAAAGTCCGGATAACCTGAAAAGGGGCATTTACAAGTAAACTCCGGTAAGGTGATGTTAATGTGATAGGGACGACCGATACGGGGATTGGGAAAAGTAATAAGTTTTGCTTGGGCAATCTCCTGTTCACCGTATTTAATCTCGGGTGTGTCTACTTCTGGTGATGCTTGTTCCTGGGTAAAGGAATTACTCATTGGTTTTGCTAGGATTAGAAACGATTTGAGGAATTTCTAGGATGGGATTCCCAGTCAGGACAATCTTCTGTGTCCCAACCATAGGGATGCATAGCACAGACTAATAAATTTCCACCGTAGGCTTGACCGTGATAATGACGGCAACCTATGCAAGCGGGATGTTTCTGTG
Organism: Moorena sp. SIO4E2; assembly: GCF_010671945.1. Taxonomy (NCBI): domain Bacteria; kingdom Bacillati; phylum Cyanobacteriota; class Cyanophyceae; order Coleofasciculales; family Coleofasciculaceae; genus Moorena; species Moorena sp. SIO4E2. Next base: position 7,526 of record NZ_JAAHIE010000029.1, on the reverse strand, counting down.
AGGATGGTGTCACGGAATCAGGAAAATCCTCGTCTGTTTCACTGACCATAACCTCAAAGTCAAAATAAATCTCAACAAACGGTTCAACAATCTCTTGCAAACACTGGTCAATTTCCGCACCAAGGGCATTGTCTATCTCATTGGCAAACTCCTCAACCACCTCACTGACACCCTCGAAGAACTCATCGACCATATTAGCCACTGATTCGAGGGTTTCAAAAATACTTTTAGACCAATCATCTTCCATGGTAAACATTCACTCAAAAACCATCATGTGCTCAACCCCTGTTGTTGTCCACAAATTAATTATAAGTGCTAGATAAGTGCTATAAGTTAGCGCTTTAGCCGACGCAATTCTTCTTGCATAGCTTGCACCTGCTGGCGTAGTTTGTCAACATCCTGCTCTTCGGGTGGTGCTGATTCTTCTTCCTCATCAGTAATAATCTCAATCCGGCGCGGCTCAGGTTTAGGATCATTAGGGTTAGCTTGAGAGGATTGCTGTTGCCCCTGTTGCACTAAATCTTCAACCAGTTTACGGGCTTCCTCGGTAGTCATCTCCCCTTTTTCTACCAGTTCATCTACCAGTTTCTGAGCTTGACCTCGCACTTCTGACAAGGTTCCCCCAGCTCTCTCCCCTGCAGCAGCAGCTATACCGACGCCTAGATAAAACGCTTTTTGAACCAAATTTCCAAAACCAGCCATGAACACTGATACTCCCAGAGTTATCGTAATACTCTATGATTCCAGGATAGGAGTGAAATCCCACTTTGCCCACCAAAAAATAGCGGTAAGGGGGCGGACGACTATACCGGTTAGGGTTAGCGTCCGGGGAATTACCGCCAACAAATTTTTCGAGCGGTAGCGAGTCGATTGTTTAAAATCTGTATTCATAGCCGTCCGCTCGCTGAATGGTTTTTAGGTATTTCGGATGCACGTCAAAGCTCTTCTTGATGCAGTCGCGAGTGGGGGAAACCTCCTTTGGCCGACTGCATCGCTTTTCTAATGTGCTCAACTTAAAGCTCGGCCTAAAACGAATTGCGATTCGCCCCGTATGCTGTCCCGCGTACTTTCCTTTAGGAATGTCGGCTTTGACCAAGTCCCCCGTTTGAAATCCCATAAAGAACTTCTGTGAGGGAGCGTGCCCTAATGGAAAGCCATAGCGATCGGTTCGACAGCGCTGCCGCCTTCCGTGACCTTTGGCTTTGGCGATCAGAGGTTTGACCCCTTTCAGGAATAGTCTTTCGGGAGTAGAAGCCCCAACGCAAGCCGCATCCGCCCAGTGGGTTTTGGCAATACCCCGGAGTTTACGGTTGAATTTAGTCTGACCGCCAGAGCCCATTTCTACTGGCAATCCGATTGCTTTGAGTCTCCTAAACAATTCCCATCGGCTCGTATTAACCGCTGCTGCATCTTTCAACGGGACTAATGCTTTCGCTAACACCCGCTTTAATACCATGGGTTTCTTTTTGAGGAACACCTCGACAGGCTTGTTGCCCTTGGCTTGATTGCAAGAGCGGCAAGCTAGGGTTAGGTTGCTCACTCGGTTCGACCCCCCCTTGCTTAAGGCTCGGATATGTTCGATTTCGAGCGGGGTTCCCTCAGTGCCGCAATAAGCGCATTTTCTGCCCCATTTTTGAAGTAAATATTCCTTCACTTCAAAACCGAACAGTTCTCCTCGCTGGTACTCAATGCCGCTAATTTCGAGGTTCTGCATCTTCTGCATGTCGAATCTCACTAACTCTTGAGAAAGTGCAGTGATAGGACATACCTTTAGAATCCGACTAACCCAGGTTTCGACGTTCGCGATCCGACTTTCAAGGGATGGTGGGAGCCAGCCTTCTGAGCGAGTCCGGTTAAGAAACCTTCGCTTGCGATACCGGAGTTTTCGACTGCGTCGCCCCCGTCTTAACTGTCTACGAGAGTCAAGAGCGTTCTTAATTTGCTGTCCTCGGTGTTCTATCTCCAAAGCATTAGTCACCCGTCCGGTCTGCTCTTGAACTACAGCCATACCCGTAGTTTTGGAACCTGGATCAATTTTGCATCGGTGGGGATGGGTCAGTGAATGTTTGACCGTCCTGTCTAGTAGGACGATCGTAAATGGGTAACGCTTGAACACCTTAGCGCGTCCCGTATTGAGTAATTTTCTTGCCCGCGCCGGATGGCAGGGGTCTAGGGGTTTGAGGTTTTTATCTAGAACAAAAGTGTACATTACTGCACGTCTCAATTTCTTGGTAAGGTTTGCCTCGACGGTGTTAGTGCTCGGTACTTTCCGAATAACACTGGCTTTCCCGTATGGCCTGTTTAATTACCCGGTTGTAGAGCTTGGAACTGGCACGCATCCCAAGGTACGAACTTTAACTCTTGGCACTAACGGCTGCTAGATTTTTCTAGCCGTCTGGTCAACAAGCTTTATTCAAGCCCACACTGTACCCGTTAGGGTCAGTGTGCGGTAGTTGACTCGACTTAAGGTAGACGGACTTAGGGGTCAGGAGGACTACAATAATACTATACAATGCAATACCTCCCTAAGGCAGAAATCTGTTGAGTTGATGAATAAAGTTGTCGTTGGCTTGTCTGGCGGGGTAGACAGTTCCGTAGCTGCCGCCACCCTCTATCACAAAGGATACGAAGTTGTAGGATTGACCCTTTGGTTAATGAAAGGCAAGGGTCAATGCTGCTCTGAGGGAATGGTCGATGCAGCGTTTATCTGTGAACAATTAGGAATTCCCCACCACATTGTGGACAGTCGCGATGTTTTTCAGGAAAACATTGTGGATTACTTAGTCTCGGGTTACCAATCTGGGATTACTCCACTCCCCTGTTCTCAGTGCAACAAAGCAGTAAAGTTTGGTCCGATGCTGAGCTATGCCCATCAGACATTGGGGATTGATAAAATAGCCACAGGTCACTATGCCCGGATTACTTATGATGCTGAATGCGATCGCTATCAATTGCGGCGAGCAATAGACTTGACAAAAGACCAGTCATACTTCCTGTATGACTTGACTCAAGACCTGTTGGCGGCTTCCCTATTTCCTTTGGGAGAACTTAAGAAAACGGAAACGCGACGCCTGGCTGCTGAGTATAATCTCAAGACTGCTGATAAACCAGAAAGTCAGGACTTGTGTTTAATCGAATCCCACGGTTCCATGCAGAAGTTCCTGGACAAGTATATTTCCCAAACCACAGGTGACATCGTGGACTTGGATGGAAATGTGGTAGGGCAACATCAGGGAATTCACCACTACACCATTGGACAACGGAAAGGGCTAGGTATAGCTGCTCCCAATCCCTTGTATGTGATTGCCCTGGATGCAGTCAGGAATCGGGTAATTGTGGGTGAACGTCACCAAGCCACCCAAGCTGAATGTACGGTTCATCGGGTCAATTGGGTATCGATTCAGGAACCTAATGTTCCGATTCGAGCTTCTGTGCAAGTTCGCTATCGCTCACCTGCTGTACCTGTGAATGTGATTCCTCTAGAAGGAAATCGGATCAGATTAGTGTTCGATGAACCACAATTCAGCATCACCCCAGGACAGGCTGCTGTTCTGTATGACGGGGAGCTGGTGCTCGGAGGTGGCATTATTGAGCAGCTACCAGAGAAAATAGCCAATGGCAAATTGCTTGAAGGTTGAAGTTTGAAGGTTGAAGGTTGAAGGTTGAAGGTTGTTCGGCCAAGGCGATTCGGTGTAGGGTAGGTTGTTCGCGTAGCGTGGCCGAAAGGCCAAGGTTAGTGGACAGTTAAATCAACTAGTGACCTTGACGAAAGCCGATTGCCATGGTAGTAATATACCTAAGCATTCAGCTATCAGCTAATGGGCTACGCGAACGCTACACCGAACAGCTTTTGAAGAAAACAGTTAAACATTCGTTTAATGTTACTAAAGCCCCAGGTTTGGAGCCTGTGTCACAAAGCTGACCGCTGACTGCTGACCGCTGAATGCTTACAATAATAGACTACCAATTGGTGTCGGAGTATAGATTAATCGTCAGCTGTTCATAACCTGCAGGTACAGCAGTGATACAAGAACAAACAGTTGGTCCATTTTCTATATCTACCTCACAGGCATGACAAGAACCCATCAGGCAACCTGTGGCAATGAACACACCAGCACGTTCAGCCACTAGAAGGATGGGTTCTCCAACTTCGGCCTCAATTGTCACATCATCTGGTAGAAAGCGAACGCTTACACTCATGTTTGATTAGTCATTTCATTTGTTAGTTTTTTATTGTTAATTGTTTAGTTAATTTTTAATTTATAATTTCCCTTAACGATTTTCCATTTTCCATTTTCCATTCTCAAGTTTACTTTTTCCTTTTGACAAAACTAATCTGATAGTTAACGGTCTAAGACCTTAAAATCGGGGTTAAATCAAGATGAGATTCGATAGTATCAGCCAGTGAATTCAAAAGCGCTTCTCGTTGTTCCCGATAGTTGACAACCCCAGTAGGGAGAGAAGGTAGCCCTCGTCTGGAGCGCAGTTGATTCAACCAGGCACGTCGCCAAGGACTATTGTCAAACATTCCATGGAGATAGCTGCCCCAAATTGATTGATTCACGTCAACAATGCCCAAACCATGGTCATCGAATAAAGCTCGATAAGCAGATTTATTGTCTCCCATCTCCGCCTCAAGCAGTCGCGAACGCCCCTGATGAATTTCGTAACCGGTAATCGGTAAGCCAACTTGAGGATAATTTGATGTCACCATCCGTTGACGGGCAACTTTGCCACTAGTAATCAAGGTTTTTAAGGGCAACAAGCCTAATCCTGGATGACGTCCCTGTTTACCTTCTAAGCCATCAGGATCAACTAGGGTTTTGCCTAGCATTTGGAATCCCCCACAAATTCCCAAAATTGTCCCACCTGAGGCAGCATAGTTTTGAATCTGCTCAGCCATGCCACTTTTTTGGAGTACCATCATGTCCGCAATGGTAGTTTTCGTGCCTGGGAGAATCACTGCATCTGGATATCCCAAGGTTTCATTTGGTGACAGATATTTCAAAAAGACGCTGGGTTCAGCTTCTAGGGGGTCAAAATCAGTAAAGTTAGAAATTCGAGGTAAACGAATGACTACGATAGTGACTTCCTGATTGGACTTGTTCCTGGTGTTGCGATCTAGTAAGTCAAGGGAGTCTTCAGCAGGGAACAGTATATCAATCCAGGGAATAACTCCAACTACAGGAATACCAGTGCGTTCTTCTAACCATTTTATCCCGGGTTCGAGCAGCGATCGCTGACCCCTAAACTTATTGATCACGACACCTTTAATCAAAGCTCTCTCCTCTGGTTCGAGCAGTTCGAGAGTACCAATTACCTGAGCAAAAGACCCTCCACGGTCAATATCTACCACCAGCAAGGTGGGAGCTTTGAGGTACCGCGCCACTCGCATATTGGTCAAGTCGCGGTGCTTGATATTAATTTCTACGGGGCTACCAGCTCCCTCACAAACGACTAAATCAAACTCATTGGTTAAACGTCGCAGTGATTCTTCAATCACCTGCCAACCCTTATCAAAGTACTTTTCGTAGTACTCCCCAGCACTAACCTTCCCTACGGCTTTACCCATAAGAATCACCTGGGAGGTCATGTCACCCTGGGGTTTGAGTAAAATTGGGTTCATTTCCACACAGGGAATGACACCTGCAGCCCAAGCTTGTACTGCTTGGGCATGTCCAATTTCTCCACCATTGGGTGTAACATAGGCATTTAGAGCCATGTTCTGACCCTTAAAGGGACAGACACGCCAGCCTTGTCGCGATAGAAGGCGACATAGAGCTGTGGTTATCAAGGATTTTCCTGCGTGGGATGTAGTACCCACCACCATAATCGCTTTCATAATTCAGGGTTAGGGCGTCAGAACTAGCCTAGATGATCAATAAATTTAGATATCACCCTGTCACCAACTTGATTTAAACCGACAATCTTAGCCAGCGATTCAAGGTATGATCGAGTCGATCTGATAATGAGGGTGGAGGTAAGGTTTCTCCAAGCCGTTCCCACTTTTCTAACAACTGACGACCCAAAGGTGTCAATCGAAAACTATCCGTAATTCCCTGACCGTCTACTTCTCGACGTAATACACCCACTTGAATCAACCACATTAAATCGTTTTCTACTGCCAATTCAGACCTAGGGCGCGTTGTGTAGTTTTTCTCGACACCTTCAAGACCTACTATAGATAAGAGTGGAACACTGCTAGAACGCATCGCTGCCAATAGAGGCATCCGGAATGGCAAACAGCGCATTGCTTGCTCTGCACGCTTAGTAGTTCGGTCAGGATATTGAATAGGCTGGCTACCTTGAGACTGAATTGAAGTTCTTGCCACAGTTACTAAATCTCAGAACTATACTGACCGCCGATTATCTCTATATTAAGGTTTTTTTGACTTTAGAGGCCAACCTATTGTAATTTACTCTAGAAATTTTTGAATTTACTCAAGACCTAGGGCAAACTGGGCAACAAGCGTGCTTATGTATAATGGTGCTTACAGAAAAGGCACCCTAAAAGTCAAGTTACTACGTAAGTCGTATTACTGTAAACTTTATACATAAGTTCAGTATATTTTTATAGGAAACCAAAGTTATGGCTCTTCAAGTTGGCATGGATGCACCAGCATTTACTGTCAAAGACGACGAAGGCAATACCGTTTCACTGTCGGACTTTGCGGGAAAAACTGTAGTGCTTTATTTTTACCCCAAAGACGATACTCCAGGGTGCACCAAGGAAGCCCAAAGCTTTCGGGATAACTACACTGAGTATCAAGGTAAAGACATGGTGGTACTTGGGGTCAGTATGGATGATGAGGCATCCCACAAACAATTTAAGGAAAAGTATGGTCTGCCTTTCACCCTGCTAGCGGATACGGATGGCGCAATTACCAAGGCTTATGATGTAGATGGTGGCGGTTACTCCAAGCGTGTAACCTACATTATCAACGGCGAGGGCAAAATTACTCACGTTGATGAGACGGTAAAAACCGCTACCCACGCTCAAGATATCTTGGCAGCCATGGGCTAAACAAAGTCAAAACCATCAAACTTCGTCTAAATTTTTGTGAATTTGGGCGAAGTCGTCACTATTTATTTAATCCCTATATATCTAATTTAGAAACTAACTCATCCCCTTAGTGCTGGAGCTGTTAGGTCCCTGTGAGAATCCTGCTAGTAGAAGACGATGAAGGTATTGCCAAAGTAGTAACGGCAGCGCTAGCTAGTCAACATTATCAGGTTGATCTAGCTACAGATGGGGATGAGGGGATAGCACTAGCAGAGATACTTAAGTATGACTTGATTTTGCTAGATTGGATGCTTCCCAAGCTCACTGGGATTGACTTGTGCAAGCAGCTGCGAAACGCACGCGATCGCACTCCAATTATCCTCCTGACTGCCCAAGACACCAGCACTAACAAAGTCGAAGCTTTAGACGCAGGAGCAGATGATTATTTAGTCAAGCCCTTAGACATACCTGAATTATTAGCCAGAATTCGAGCAGTGCTGCGCCGCAGCAGCACCCCCCTACT
>NZ_JAAHIE010000289.1:0-9224 GCF_010671945.1 Moorena sp. SIO4E2 | reverse complement strand
GAGTTAAGGGAAAATGAGACGACAATAAATAGCGATCGCATTTCCCCATCACAACAGTAACCTCTAGTAAGTAATCAGGGCTAGCTAATCAAGTTATGAAACGTTTTACAAAACTTAATACTTTAGGATCATACTTGAAGGGCGATTACTCTATAGCGTTTCTGATACCTGATCTATTTGAGAAATGCTATAAGCGGGTTTAGAGTCCAGTTTTGGGCGTTGCTGAATCTTCGAATGAATAGGAGTAGAGTGGGCATCCTGCCCGCCCGAAGATTGTAACGGGCAAGATGCCCGTTCCACGCCTGATGCCCATTCCACAAAAGTCTTGAAATCATTCCATTATTAAGCAACGCCCAGTTTTGCGTAAGTCCTGAAAATTTTGCCTACGTCTGCTGCTGTTGCAAATTGCCATGAACGGCTAGCCAAATGCAGGGTGGCTCAGCACTGGTATATTCAACTCGATGCTTTTGATGAGCTTTAATAAATAGATAATCCCCTGCTTTGAGCTTGACACTGGAACCGTCAAGGTAGGCAAGGGTTGCTTGCCCTTGTAAGAGGATTACCCATTCGTCTTGGTCTTGGTCATACCACTCTCCGGTTGGTGTAGTTTGTCCAGTGGAGATGATGCGCTCGATTAATACGCTCTGGCTAGATATCAACGGTTCAAACAGTTCTTCGGTAGGAAGTTCAGGAGGTAAGTTGAAAATGTTAGCTATCTCTTCAGTGTTCATACATCACCTTATGAATCAAGTTCGATGGAGACAACGACCTGTCCGTGATCAGATTGCCAAGTCTCAATTTTCTCTTCACTCAAAGTTTCGTCGATCAGATGATCATTGAAAAGGGAGACATACCCAACTCTGCCAATGCGTTTGGGATTTTGAACCACGAATTCCTGACTAACCAGGATGTGATCTAGGCTCTCGTGGTGGCCATTATGGATGTGGGTGTAGTAGAAGTCACCATAGTTTTGTCGAGCTTGAATGTCTTTGACGTAATACAACAACACATCCCAGATGATCTGCTTTTGCTGAAACCAGAGTTTTCTCAAAGGAGGCTCTCCAGAAACGATTTGAGAGGTTATAGCCAGACCACTATCATTGACATCACCCATAACTATTACCGGATGATCCCTGTGCTGAAGCTTATCCATCAAAATTACCCGCAAAGCTGTTGCTTCAGCTGCTCGGAGGATTAGAGATCTCGCTTGTCCTTTGGCTTGTTCAATTGGGTCGTTGCGGTCTACTCCATCTGGGATGATCGGACGCTTGGACTTGAGGTGAATTACAAAAACTGTACAATCAATCGTGTCACTCAGCTTGAGATGTGCTTCCAACACTGGTCGAGAAAAACGCTTGAGTGGGATGTCTGTTCCTTGGATATCCAGGCATGCCGTAGTGGGAAAATCTTTGATGACGTTGTATTCAAGCACTGGAAACCTGGAGGTCAGGGCAACAACTGGACTTTTACCCGTAGGGTTTGCGAACACAGTGGTGGCATTGTCATAAACTTGGCTCTGAGCCAGTGCTTGTTGGAGAGCTTCTTTATGAAATACCTCTTGAAAGCCAACAATGTCAGCTTTCATCTTCTTCAGTTGTTCAGCGATCCAGCTGGTCTTAAGAGCGTACTCTGTTTGGGTATATATCTTTTTTCTATAGTATAGGACATCTGGTAGCACTAAGTTGCATAGGTTAAAGGTTCCAACTTTGAAACGGTTTCGATTCATGATTCTTATTTGTGCTGAGAATTATTTCTCCAGCTTGGCATTTCCTCAACCTAAGCATATGCGCTACGCGCACGCGTGCGCGTTCAGCTGTCAGCTATCAGCTAATAGGTCCGATGCGTCGAAGCCTGTGCCACACTGTCTTGATGCAAAGCGCGAGTGGGGGAAACCCCCAAGACCAGGCTGCACCTCAAGTAGCGTGCCCATAAGCTGATACGCGACACGCTGACGGCTGATAGCTGAATACTTACAAACGCTATAACCAACACTCCTCAAGGTGAGAGAATAAATTAACCCTCATCCTCCAAATCGATAATACTCCCAAATTCATGCCATCACGACCAACCAGAGTTGGCAGGTGACCCACTGGAGCCCAGATTACGGAAAATGTAAGGTCTTCATAATTTTTCCATCGTCTTCTGAGGTGCAATCCTTTGCGCTGTCGCCATCCCACACTATGACCAAATTGTTGATAAAGCTGAGTTTGATACGCTAATATGTTAGGGAAATAATTACTGCGGGAAATACTGTTTGGGTTGTAATAGGAACTCAAAACATACACGCTTCGGTTGAATTCTAGTTTATCAACGTTATTCTCGTCACTATCAAGTTTTCCCCCAAGCTTCTGCCAAATTTCTTTTTGCAAACTGAAGCCGAATTGCCCACTGCTATACTTTAGCCAAAGCTGCTCAATGGTGTGTAGATCGGTGCAGGGAAAATTCTTGATTGACTCAGGATCGAGATTGTTGTCTTCTTCTCGATCAACTGCTTTAACCATTAGAGCAAAGGTTTCCTGATCGGCTTCTTTCCATTTACCGGCTTTGAGTAAATCTCGCAAGTTAGAGTAGTCTATGCCTTGATCAGAAATGAGTTGGTCAGGTTGGTGTAGGTCAACAGTTATCCCCAACTCTTTGTGTTTTTTATTTAATGTATATTGAACAATTTCAGGAATCTTACCATACCGTTCATAGTTTTCCACAATTTTGCGATACTTGGCTTCGATTTTGCGATACTCACTATCGGGATCATCCTTGGGGTCTTTATTCATTAAAATAGTCAGTAAAATATCCAACCCTTTATTATCGAGAAACAGAGCTGGCTCGATCTGGGGCTTAATAGTCTGGACTTTTTCGGTGGCATAGTTATGTAATTCACGAACATAGATTAAGCCAGCCCCATCTCGGTCTGCTGCACCAGTTTCAATGCCTTCGACTAAGTACTGGGTGTAAAGGGAACAATGAGGTGCTTCCTGTTCAAAAGAGGTTTGTGTAGTTGTGGAGGAGGTGAGAACTGCTCGCCCTGGAGCACTGAGTTCTTCCTTGAGATTGACACTCACAGGTTCTGTCAGCGAACCATCAGCGGAAGCACTATAGTAATCACACTCAAGAATTACTATTTGTTGCTGAGCATCACTACGACTAAATTGCTGGTGTAAAAAAGAAGCGGGTAATGCAGTACCTTCAAGGTTATCTTTAGTCGTGATGCTAGTTGTTAAATACAGTTTACCATCCTGATTAATAATTCCTTGGCCAGAGAAAAAAACTAGGGCTAAGTCATTGACACCACATTGGTCAACTAGGTTCTGAATTGCCTCTTTTAGGTTGACCATATTGGGATTGAGCAGCAAGTCTACCCGATTAAAATCCCCTAGGGTTTTCTCTTGTAAAACTCGCTGCATTGCTTGCACATCATGGGAGGCAGCTTGATGGGTAGTTAAACCTTCTGCATACTGATCAACCGCGATCAGCAGTGCTACTTTCTTAGCCATTTACTTTTTCACTAATGCCATCTATTATCTTCTTATAGCATTTCTAAAATAGGTGAGGTACACAAGTTTTGGATTTTAGGGAATAGGGAATAGGGAATCGGGAATCGGGAATAGGAAAACGGGAATAGGTCAAAAATCCTGTGTACCTCATAAAGAGGAGAACTGCTATATAATAATTAAGGACTGATTAGATTTTCAGATCGTTCCGACTCCCTCGGTGCGCTTACAGTCGTCGAATTAAATTCGCCACGGGTCGCACCGCTCCCGACTCCCTACTAGTCACGGGTCTTGGTTAACCATTAGAATCGATTTAATTTTTCGTTTGATTCGATTTCCGTTTTTGTCCACTCTCCCATAAATGGTTTTGCCGTTATAATAAAGAGCGGAGGAGCTTCCTCCATCTAGATTCATGGCTTTTTCCACCCCAGCAGTTTTCAGGAAGGTAGCTAGGGCCCTGAACGACATACCGGAATTTCTGGGAGCTTCTGGTTTTTGAGCGACCATGACTAACAAAATGCTGCCATCAGGAGTAATACCGACTGCACTTCTAGCATTGAGTCGGCTGCTCCCTAGGGCATCTCGTATGACTTTGCCATTTTCTACAGCTACAAAACCTTCGGTGACTGATGTAATTTGTGGAACCAGCAACGGACCACTGCCTAGGGCATCTAATAATTGACAACCGGGGGGGGTCGGTTCACTGTGTAGGGTAATATCATAGCGGACTGTTGACCCACAACGGTATCGCCGAAATTCTGATCGATTGAGAATTTTATCCATGTAGGGCTGTAAGTTGGGATTTTGGATTAGCCCCTGGTTGTCACGGGGATCTGCTACTAGTTGCCCTTGCTTGATTACGATTGAGGTGGTCTTCTGATTTTTTGGGTCAAAAAAACCGCCGTTGATGGCAGCTACAGCTTGGTGCTTTTGGGCTAAATCTTCTAAGGTGATTAACTGTTCCGATATGGCTGGAGTAACGGAAAATCCACTTTCAGCTGGAATTAATAAGGTATGAACCACACTAAAGTCTAGAGGATGGGATTGGTATTTGATCTGTTTCTGGGGTGGCGAAACATCTGAAGAGAGGGCATCGGGTGGCTGGTGATTCCGGATAGATAACCACCCAATGGCTAAACCAATGGCAATCAAGCTCAGCCCAAGGATTTTTCTCACGTTCTTTTAGAAGCAATAACTATAGCAAAGGGAACAGCGGATCTGGGAGTCGGGAATAGCGATGCAGAGGTGCGACTCCCTATTCCCTTCGCTAAATTACTCAACCAGATGTCACATCATAAAGCATAATCCGATGACCGTCGTAATCGCAGAATGCTTGCTCAGTGAAATTGAGGTTTGGTGGTCTAGTAAAGTAATTGGGCTCAATGGTTTCAAGGCCGAGTTCACGGATTTTCTCAATGGTTAGGGTCAGGTCTTTTACTCTGACCACCAGGGCTAAACGATAGGGAGTGGTAGGGGTGGGTAATTCAATTCCCTTGACTTCGGTCAGGGCTAGGGCTCTAGGTTCGTCTTCTGTACTGAGTGATGCAAATTTGAGCTGAGCACTTTTGGGAAACTGAAACACTTGGTAGAGGTAAGAGTCTGGGGATGCTTCAGCCAGATAGTCGAGCTTAAATCCTAGGATATCTTGGTAAATGGTGAATGCTCGTTCGAGATCAGCAACTACCAAGCAGGGGCGCTTGATGTGAAGCCGATCTAGATTAGGGGTATTGGGGTTGACTGAGGGCTGATTGGTTTCCATTCACCCACCTAAATTTCCCTTCGCTAATTATATAGCAAAGGGAATCGGGAATCGGGAATCGGGAATCGGGAATCGGGAATCGGGAGTAAGAAGTACGGAATATGGCATCAAAAATTATCACAATTTATTTAGGATTACGATAGCTGAAAGTTAGCTATTAAAAAAGTTTGCGATCGCATTCGCAAATCCCTCAAAGGAGCGGTAATTTTTAGATACAATAGAGACAGTTAACCCCAAGTTTTCAGTATTAGCAGCGGTATAGGGACCAAAGCAAGCAATGACACAATGGTTATAATCCTGGGGGGAGTTTACCATTGTCAAAAAAGCGGTCACTTCTGCGGTGCTACTAAAAGCAATAACATCTATCTTGCCTTGACGAATCAGATTCAATTCTACATCATAGATAGTTTTATCCAAAATTCGGGTTTGATAGGTCAATACTGGACTGACTTTTATGCCCAATTCCTGTAAACCGGAAATAAAATTGGGAATGACATTAGGTTCTGGTATCCCGACCACCTTTGGAATAGGAACTAATATAGTTTTCTGATCAATAGTTGGATAGTTAGACAATTCAGTAACCATTCCGGTTGGGCTAGCTTCAGCCGGAACTAAATCAGCTGTTACTCCAAAATCCGACAATCTTTCGGCATCTTTTCCAATGGCAGACAGTTGACAATTTTTCAGCACAGATGTAGAAATCCCCAAGGATGCCATGCGCTCAAAAAAAGCGTCTATTCCGTTGCGACTAGTAAAGGCAATCCAATCAAATTTATGAATTTGCCTGAGAGCAGCATCTAATTCAGGGGAATTTTCCAACAGACAGGTTTCAATAGTTGGCATCACTATGGGAAGTCCACCCTGGTTAATGATTTGTTGAGATAACCGAGACCCATAGGTTCTTGGTGCTGTTACAATGATTCTTTTGCCATAGAGAGGGAGTTGATTTGATGGAGATAGAGGGTGCATCTTTTTATTGTCAATCTATATCAAGACAGGGAACAGGGAACAGAGAACAGGGAATAGGTAACAGGGAATAGGAAAAAAAAACTGTGGACATTATAGTTATTAAAAACGCTTTAAATGCTGCTATAGAGTTAATAAATAAATACAAAAAAATAATTACAGTTTTTTTGATTACCAAAAATTCCTATATACTTAATTAAATCTTGCCTCTTGCCTTTCCCAAAGAGATTATGTTCACAAATCAAATGGAAATGCTATATAACCATCCTAGGGCGAAACTAGTCAAAACATTAATATAGCGTTTTTCATACTTATGAGGTACAGTCAATTTTGTTACCCCGTCTCCCGACTCCCGACTCCCTCGGTGCGCTTTCCGTAGGCGAATTAAATTCGCCACGGGTCGCACCGCTCCCTACTCCCTACTCCCTTTGTTATAGATGAACAAATTAGCACTTACCTTAAAAAATCCCTCTCTCACTGATATCAAGTGGATCCTAAGCCTTTTCCTGGCCGCCCTTTTCCTTTGGGGTATTTTTCTGGGAAATGTACCCCTACGGGACTGGGATGAAGGCACTAGAGCCCTGATCGCTAGAGAAATCTATCGCACGGGTAACTGGCTCCATCCTACTCTGTGGGGAGAACCTTATCTACTGAAACCCCCTTTGATGGATTGGCTGATTGCTTTAAGCTATAAAGTAGGGGGTGTCCAAGAATTCACTACTCGTTTGCCTGGTGCTTTTTTGTCAGCGTGTGGAGTACCACTGCTCTATTTAGTAGCACGAGAACTATTCCTTCAACGTCTCAGTGCCATATTTGCCGCTAGCGTCTACTTAACCCTGTTGCCAGTTGTGCGCCACGGACGTTTGGCAATGCTGGATGGCATGATCAATACTTGGTTTTTGCTGTTGCTATTTTGCTTACTTAAAGCTTGTCAGGCTCAGTCTTATTGGGCAATTGGGATCGGAGTTTGTTTAGGACTAATTACTTTCACAAAAGGTCTATTAGTTGTGCCTCTAGGGGCAATTGCTTTGGTCTTTATTCTGGCCAATAAAACCTTAGGGTTGTTGAAAAGTCGCTATTTTTGGTTGGGCATAGTCCTAGGTTACGCACCGGTTTTGGTTTGGTATATTGCCCAATGGCAGCATTATGGAGCAACCTTTTGGCATGTTCATTTTCTCTCTCAAGGATTTGCTCGCATCTCTGAAAAGGTGGAAGGGAATCAAGGATCAGCGTGGTATTATCTTTTGGAGTTAATTAAGTATACTTTCCCTTGGCTATTGTTTTGGCTAGGAGGATTCTATCTAGCTTGGCGAAAACCCCTCACGAGTTGGGGGAGTTTAATTTTAATTGGGACTATCGGCTATTTGACAATTATTTCTATGATGGCCACTAAGCTACCCTGGTATATTATGCCTGTGTATCCCTTTTTTGCTATAGCTGTTGCCGCTAAACTCACTGTATTTTGGCAACATTGGAGTCGTTATCCTAAGATTTTAACAATTATTTTAGGATTTATTGGAGTAGCTGCTTTAGGGGGATGTATTTATTTTATCTTGGCAGATCCCCAACCGGTTTTAATCCTTATGGGTATGGTGGTAAGCCTAACCATGACCCTAGCGGCTTGGACAATTAAACAGCATAACCGCAATTTTATCCCAATTTTATTGATAGGGATGTATATAACTTTGGTATTATTAATGAGTTCTCACTCTTGGCTCTGGGAGTTAAATGAAGCATTTCCAGTTAAGCCAGTGGCGGCTTTGATTCAGGAAAATACGGCTCCAGGGGATATTATCTATACGTCTTTTTCCTATCAGCGTCCTAGTTTAGATTTTTATAGCGATCGCAAAGTGATTCCCCAAGATGAAAATACTTTAAAACAGTTGTGTTCAACTCAATCTTACCTGCTCTTGGACAATTCTACGTTAGCGGCTTTGCAATTACCTAACCAAGTATTTTTAGGCACTGCTGAAGGGTTTACGTTAGCGAGAGGGGTGGGAGTAGGGAGTGGGGAGTAGGGAATCGGGAGGTAAGCATTCAGCTATCAGCATTCAGCTTTCAGCTATCAGCATTCAGCTTTCAGCTTTCAGCTATCAGCATTCAGCTATCAGCCATTGGCCGTAGGCCAGGCGTTGCTGAATCTTCTTTTGAATAGGAGTAGAGTGGGCATCCTGCCCGCCCGAAAATATATTGAAACTGGCAAGATGCCAGTTCCACCAAGATGCCCATTCCACAAAAGTCTTGAAATCATTCCATTATTAAGCAACGCCGTAGGGCAAGCTACACCGAACAGCTTTTGAATAAAATAAGCTGACCGCTGACCGCTGACCGCTGACCGCTGACGGCTGATAGCTAAATGCTTAAGTACTCCAGAGTAGAAAATAGCCCTGCCCAATCAATCACTGATGGTCTCGCTCCCCTATTTATCAGCTCAAAAACTTTTCCAACTGTAACAGAGTTAGCAATGGATTCTACACAAGCTGATGCGACATCAATCCGGCTAGTTTGACCTGATAAAGTATCCCCGGTACCTAAGACTAACCCTAATTTTCCTGCTGTTGTCGCTTTCAACAGAGTGTTTAAATCATAGGAGGTAAACGGACCGTCGATCAATCGTCCTGGGCGAATAATAGTATACGGTAATCCTGAATTAATGATGATTTCTTCTGCTTTTTGTTTGGCATCGAGTACACCAAAGGAATTAAGAATACTATAGGGTGGTTTATCTTTCCGTAGCACACCACAAGAGGATACAAAGACAAACCGCTTCAGATCTTTAGGAGCTGTTGTTACCAGGTTGCTAACTCCTATACCATCAACTTGCTCAGGACTATTTTTGGCTTTAGTACGAGCGTAGGTGGGGTTGAGATAGATCTTGAGCCACTCGATCACACTTGGGAATCCTTTCGCCTGATCCATTGTGTCGAAATCCCACTTATTAGAAGGGAAAGCAGTCGTTCCAGTACAACAGATGATATGAGTAACATTTTGGATGGCAGGGGGGAGGCTAG
>NZ_JAAHIE010000288.1:0-9239 GCF_010671945.1 Moorena sp. SIO4E2 | reverse complement strand
GCCCGAGAAAAATATCCTCCCCTGGAGATTATCAATACCTTTTTGCTGGACGGGATGAAAGTGGTAGGGGAACTATTTGGTTCCGGGCAAATGCAGCTGCCGTTTGTATTACAATCCGCTCAAACCATGAAGGCAGCAGTGGCTTATTTAGAGCCATATATGGAAAAATCCGAAGCAGGGAAGAATGCTAAAGGTACCTTTGTAATTGCTACGGTGAAAGGAGATGTTCATGATATTGGCAAGAATTTAGTGGATATCATCTTGTCCAACAATGGCTACGAAGTGATTAACTTGGGGATTAAACAGCCAGTGGACAATATTATTGATGCTTATGAAAAGCACAATGCTGACTGTATTGCCATGAGTGGACTACTGGTGAAGTCTACCGCCTTTATGAAGGATAATCTGGCAACCTTTAATGAGCGGGGAATTACGGTACCAGTTATTCTAGGGGGTGCTGCCCTAACACCAAAGTTTGTCCATAAGGATTGTCAGAATACCTACAATGGTCAGGTAGTTTATGGTAAAGATGCCTTTTCTGACCTCCATTTCATGGATAAGTTAATGCCAGCAAAAGCAGCTGGTAACTGGGATGATAGTAAAGGCTTTATCGATGAGGTAGAGAATGGTTTAGCAGTTGAAGCTTCTTCCGAATTGAAAGTTGACAAGTTGCAGCAGAATGGTTCACAAGACAACTCTCAACCAGCAACTCCCCTTTCAACTCCTGTAGATACTAATCGTTCGGAAGCGGTAACCTTAGATATTGAGCGTCCAACACCGCCATTCTGGGGAACTAAGATACTTCAGCCAGAAGATATTTCCTTCGAGGAAGTCTTATGGTATCTGGATTTGCAGGCGTTGATTGCTGGACAATGGCAGTTTCGGAAGCCAAAGGACCAGTCGAGGGAGGAGTATAATCAGTTTTTGAAGGAAAAGGTTGACCCAATTCTGGCGAAATGGAAGGAAAAAACTCTTGCTGAGAACTTGTTACATCCCCAGGTAGTCTATGGATATTTTCCTTGTTTAGCTGATGGTAATTCCTTGATAATTTATGATGCTAAAGGGATGAATCCCGAAGGCGCAAAGGACCCGAAGGAATTGCAAGAGGTGGCACGGTTTGAGTTTCCTCGGCAACGGTCTGGTAAGCGTTTGTGTATAGCGGATTTCTTTTTACCGAAGGAGTTGGCAGAACCAGGTCAATTCGATGTGTTCCCAATGCAGGCGGTAACTGTGGGGGATATTGCCACAGAGTACGCTAAGGAATTATTTGATGGTGATCAATATACGGATTATTTGTATTACCACGGATTGGCGGTACAAATGGCTGAAGCCTTGGCGGAGTGGAGTCATGCTCGGATTCGTCGGGAGTTAGGGTTCGCAGATCAAGAACCCGATAGTATTCGGGATGTGTTGGCTCAGCGCTATCAGGGTTCACGGTATAGCTTTGGTTATCCCGCTTGTCCAAATCTCCAGGATCAGTACAAGCAGTTGGATTTGTTGGAATGCGATCGCATTAAGTTATACATGGATGAGAGTGAGCAGTTGTATCCAGAGCAATCTACCACGGCAATTGTAGCTTATCACCCCATCGCTAGGTATTTTACTGCTTGATCTCTCAGCTTTTTGAGAATTGACTCTTGTTCCCCCCAAAGTTGGGGGGCTAGGGGGGCAAAATTCAGTTGAGCTAGCAAGATTTCAGTTGATTAATACTGGAATCTTGCACCCTTGTTATTAATCTTTAGGGTTCGCAGTGTTTATCAAAGTGCAAAGCCCAGCTTGGTGAATCTGTATCAAGCATTGCCCACCCTACTACATAAACTGGTAACAGACTCGAAAAAATTTCCACCCACCCATTTAATATTTACTCTTTATAATATATAATTATAAATTAGGTAAAACTACAAAACGAAAAGTAATCGAACGTTGATGATCATAACTTTTGGTAAAGTGGGATGAGTGGTCAAGATAAAAGTCATAGGATACAGATCATTGCCGCTGTAATTGGCCTGGTTGGTGCACTGGGGGCAGCTGTGATCACGAATTGGCATAATTTATTTCCTAAGGAGATTACCAAGTCTCAAAATTTTGGTCCAGAAAAAGTAAGTTGTACTGGCAGTGGCCAAGTATGCAGTAACCGCTTCGCAATAGATGTAACAACGCGCGGTTTCTTAAAAGTCCAGTATGTCGTCCCCCCTACTCATTGCGGTCCAATAAAAATCCATTTCTACCTTGACGGTGAGCGTGTTACTTCTACAGATACCCTTGGGTGGAGGGGCGCATCTGGCCAGTTCAGTAGGCTTCCGTTGACCTCAGGTAAAATTGATCTTGGCCCTGTTTCCTCAGGAAATCATTCCATTA
The DNA here is from genome assembly GCF_010671945.1 of Moorena sp. SIO4E2. Taxonomy (NCBI): domain Bacteria; kingdom Bacillati; phylum Cyanobacteriota; class Cyanophyceae; order Coleofasciculales; family Coleofasciculaceae; genus Moorena; species Moorena sp. SIO4E2. Next base: position 6,881 of record NZ_JAAHIE010000288.1, on the reverse strand, counting down.
GTTTAGAGGCAGAAGGGGAAACTGCGGGTTGTAATCGTGGGCAGCTGAATTCTTGGTTAGGGAATCTACAGGTCTGGACATCAGTTTTGGATAAGTAGTTCCGTAGGGTGTGTTAGGGGAGCCCTCATTTTATCGGTAGCTAGAGTTGAGAGACTCAGCCCCGTAACGCACCACTGTTAGGTCAAAGAATAAAAATGAGATCCACCCGAAAGTGCCAACCCTTTAATCTTTTGTGTGGGTTGATTGCCTATTGCTACTAGCTGGGATCCAGTTTTGGAACGAAGATCATTCTGAGATAGAAGACCGATTTTTACTGATTGTTCATTGTTACCGATAGGAGGAATCAGTAATCAGAATCATTTCAGCCCGCAAAGCCACTAAAAATGAAAGTAAACACTATCGATGCTAAAACCATGAAACCAGAATATGACCTTGCCAACATGAAAAGCCGCCCCAATCCTTATGCCAAGAAATTAAAGCAACCAGTAACTTTGCCTTTGAGGATTGATGTAATAGAATATTTTGAAGCAAAGGCGCAAGAAAAAGGAATTTATTAACTCTCAAACTCAGCACTTCCAAGCTGTCAAAATAGTTATCGGATTGAGAGGATTAAACCGAGTTAGCTTGCCCACAGGTACCGACTTTGATAACTGCACCTGTAACCATTGATAATTCCAGTGATCCCCCCTAACCCCCCTTAATAAGGGGGGGAAGGAATTTGCTCTAATCCCGCGCTCGGAGGGGGGGAAACGTTTAGACTCAAACCAACTATAGGCTGTATTAATATGCTCTACAGTTGCTAACGCTAACACTATAATACCATCGAGCTCTAAGCGAGTGTCACAGTAATCCAAAATTGATTGTAAATTACCACCACTACCGCCAATAAAAATCCTATTGGGTGTTGGTAAATCTTTCAAAATATCTGGTGCTGAACCATGAATTGAGGTAACATTAGTAATGCCTAAACGTTGACAATTTTGCTGAATTAAAGCACTCCCCATGGCTGTTTTTTCAATAGCAAACACCTGAGATGTTTTCGATAAACGAGCAATTTCAATGGAAACCGAACCTGTTCCTGCACCAATATCCCAAACCGTTTGCCCTGGTTTGAGTGCTAACTCTCCTAGTAACAGCAGCCTGATTTCTCGCTTGGTCATTAAACCAGGGCGATCGCTAAAACTAGTAAATGTCTGATCTGGTAATCCCAGTATCGGTAAGGAGTCTGGATCCAGGGATTGGTCAAGGGAATCAGGGTGACGTAGTAATACCACCACATTCAGGGGCGCAAAGGTCTGGTTCAATACTGCTTCTACACCAAGACATTGCACCCGTTCATCCATACCTCCTAAATTTTCACATACCCAGAACTCGTAGCAACTGGGTAAATCTAGCGCTAGCAATAATTTAGCGATCGCTTCAGGTGTATTGCTGCCATCCGTCAGCACTGCAATCTTGTCAACTCCCTGCTTCAAGGCTGGGATTAGTTGTTCGAGAGAACGGCCATGAGCACTGATTACCTTAGCATCTTGCCAAGCCACCTTAATCCGACTGAAGGCTAACTGAATCGCACTGACATGGGGATGAAACCTCAGCCTTGAGGGGGGAAGTTGGCTTAGGAGCAATCGTCCTAAGCCAAAAAACAATGGATCACCACTCACCAACACTACGATTAGGGTATCGTGATCAGCACTATCGAGCTGCTTACGAATTAATTCAATAGCGTCAGCAAAATTCCCCAATACCAGTTGTGACCCTTGGTGGTTGGGAAAATAACCTAAATGGCGCTGACTTCCTACCAATAGCGTCGCTCGTTCCACCAGCTCCTTGACTTGATCAGTTAAGCTAGCTGCTCCATCTAAACCAATGCCCACTACATGGATGGGTGACCTTTGGGATGTTTTATTACTCACTATCCCAAGCCAATACCATTAATCCATTCAAAATAGCTGCAGCCACTGGAGACCCTCCTTTAGCTCCTTCAACCCGAATCTGAGGGATAGATATCTTTGCCAAAGCAGCTTTCGACTCGAGCACTGAAACAAACCCAACCGTTGCGCCAATGACCAAAGCTGGTTTGACCTGAGAGTGGGGCAACTGCTCACATAAAGCCAACAATGCCGTAGGGGCATTACCAATCACAAAAATAGCCCCTGGAAACTGCTCAAAACATCGGAGTAAACCTGTTTCCGTGCGCGTCTTTCCTGGCAGAGCTACTGGTGCCTGGTCTACTGCGACGATCAGGGGATTACCAAAGGTTTTTGCCACCATACTGGCTATCCCCTGTTTGACCATTCCGACATCTGTAACAATTGGTGCTCCCTGCCGCAGTGCAGAAATACCAGATGCGATCGCATTTTCACTAAACCGAAGCAGTTGGGCAAATTCAAAATCAGCCGTACTATGGATTACCCTGCGCACAATAGCATACTCAGCTCGATTAAACTGATGCTCCCCAATCTGTTGGTCAATAATGGCAAAACTTTGCTCCATAATCGGATGCATCGACAATGCTTTCATCTCAATCCCCAACCCATACTCTGCTCCAACTTAAACACTCAGCACGCTACCCACTCAAAACTCCAAAACTGGCCATTCCGGTTCCCGCAAGAAGCTCATCATATCGTCAAACTTCCTTAATTGAGCCTGCCTAATCGATAGTACACTCCCTTCTACTTCTAGGGCTTGGCCACTTAACTCGAATAGGATATTGCTAATGCGATCGCTATCCAATTCCTGGGGGATATCTCCGAAATATCCTAGAGTGATGTGAGCCGTAAAATGGTATTGCTGTTCAATACCTAGAGCCATTAAATCAGAATTTTGATAAATACACCGACGCAGTTGCGCAATCCGATTGTATGCCTGTTCATCCTTGGGCGCTAGACATACACCAATCGCTCTGGGCATGACCATTAAGCCCAACAGCTGCCAGCTAATGGGATTACCACCATTTGCTAAAGACGTTTCCTGGCTGATACCGACATACTTGTCGAAACTTGCCTGTATCGACTGAAGCAGTTGAGTTTCAAACTGTGGATTTTCAGCCGTGGCATCTCGGTAAGCATTTTCCCAAATCAAGTCAGCCAGGGTTAAATGAAAACTATCCGGGGGTATGGGTACCATTAAACCCGGGTCTAGTTGCTGGATCAGCTCTTTTTGGAGCTGCTGCATGTTATTATAGAATGTTGAATTATTCGTCTCTTCCTCCCAAGGTGGTGTGATTACAGTGTAACCAGGAAAAGGGGCAGGCTCTCTGCTGCCATTAGGGAGACGTTTAAACTTGGGTGACTCTTGGATATTGAGTAACTGCGATTGATAGGTTGCGGTTAGGGTCAGCCGTGTGACCCGATTTAGATAACTTTGATATGTATCGTCCAATTTTGCCCCCTTACGTGTTCTGATATGGGAATTTACCAAAAAGCGATGGTGAAAGCCCCTGTCTTTTAAGCAGGGGATGAAACCGAGCGAGCCCTCACAGCCGACACATTTATGTGTCCTGTTTATAGTATAATGAGTAATTAGCGAGGAGGTGATCCAAGTGTACGGCTGTCAGCAAGTTTTATTGAGTCCAGATCTTGAGTTATTGGCAATTCTCAACTTTTTATGCACACAATCTCAGAGATTGACAAACATGGGCATCTACTTTGCCCGTCAACTCTACTTTAAAGCTAATCGCTACATCGACAAGTTTGAGCTAGAAAAAGAATACAAGCCCAATCGTCACTATAAGGCACTTCACTCCCAAGCAGCACAACAAATACTTCGTTCAGTGTACGAGTCCTTTAAATCCTACAAAGAATTGATTAAAGCATACCGAGAAGGGAAGATTGAGACTAGACCAAGACTGCCCAAGTATAGAAAAAAGGGAGGTTTGGCATTGGTCAGTTATCCCAAGCAAGCCTTAAGATTAATAGATGGAAACATAAGAATACCATTGGGCAGACAAGTAAAGTGCTGGTTTGGCATTGATAGTTTTAGATTACCTCTTCCTAGCAATATTAAATTTGATGACATCAGAGAATTAAGAATACTGCCAAGGAATAGATGTTTCTATGTTGAGTTGGTTTATAACAAAGGAATAGAAACACCAAGTGTAGAAATAAATAATGTACTTGGTATTGACCCAGGATTGGATAATTGGCTAACCTGTGTTTCTAATGTAGGAACTAGCTTTATTATTGATGGTAAGCACATCAAATCGATGAATCGTTGGTATAACAAACAGATATCAACAATCAAACAAGACAAACCACAAGGATTTTGGTCTAACCACCTAGCGGCGATAACTGAAAAACGTAACCGTCAGATGCGTGATGGAATTAACAAAGCCGCAAGACTGGTTGTCAATCATTGCTTGGAAAATCAAATTGGTCGAGTAATTTTTGGTTGGAATAAAGGAGGCAAACATGAGATAAGGCTAGGCAAAAAGACTAACTCGGAGTTTGTGCCAATTCCTACAGCTAGACTCAAAGAAAGAATTGCTCAGCTTTGTCAACAGTATGGAATCGAGTTCATAGCAACAGAGGAAAGTTATACCAGTAAAGCATCGTTCTTAGATGGTGACTATCTGCCAAAATATGGTGAAAAACCCGATGATTGGAAACCGTCAGGGAGAAGAACTAAGCGTGGTTTATACCGAACCACAATGAATTGGTATGTCAATGCGGATTGTAATGGTGCTGCCAATATAATACGTAAAGTAAGCAGAACGCTAGGTATTAGCCTAGACCGACTGGGTAGGGGCGTTTTGACTCGTCCCCACAGGGTTGTCCTGTGGTCAGTTAATAAGAAAACAGCGTGGAGTGACGTGGATTCATCCCGTCACGAAACATCCTTATTAGAATCCCCCGTCATTTATGCGGGGGAGTAGTCAACTCTATTGGGGAAAGGATGACTTTGCCATGGCTCAAGCCGTGGACAAACTGCGTCGATCCTTAGTTGACCCCAACTGGGCTAGTTTTAACTATGACAAAATTTCCCCAGACCAACCAGATGCTGTAATTCAAGCCTTGAATCAAGTAATGACTCCTCCGTTTGGCATCGGTGGACGTCTAGTGTGGTTAGTCGATACAACCGTTTGCCAGCAATGTTCGGAAAATTTGCTGGCAGAATTAGAGCGTACTATACCAGTCATTCCGAAACACTCCGTTTTGTTACTAACTACCCCCCATCGACCAGATCCACGACTCAAGTCCACGAAATTACTGCAACAGTACGCCCAGATTCAGGAGTTTGCTCTGATTCCCCCCTGGAAGACCCAGCAGCTGCTCAATCGGGTCAAGTCCTACTCCGTTGAATTTGGGGTCAAACTAACCAATAGTGCCGCTGAACTCTTAGCCGAATCCGTTAGCAATGACACCCGACAGTTATTCAACGAACTGGAAAAATTACGACTCTACGCGCTGTATGATAGCCAACCGTTATCAGAAAGCACCGTTGCCACCCTGGTAGTGGCTAATACTCAAAATACCTTGCAACTGGCAGAGGCGATTCGGCAAGGGGATGGGGCAAAAGCCTTGGAGTTGTTAGCTGCCTTGATCAACCACAATGAACCTCCCTTAAAGATTGTCGCTACCTTAATTACCCAGTTTCGTACCTGGTTGTGGGTGAAGTTGCTGGTGAGTGAGGGGGAAACCGATCTAAATGCGATCGCTAACACTGCCAATATCAATAACCCCAAACGAGTTTACTTCCTCAAACAAGACGTGGAGTTCCTTTCCCCCAAGCAACTCATCTCCACTCTGCGCGTGTTGCTGGAGTTAGACCTCAACCTCAAAACCGGAGCAGACCCCCTTTCAACATTACAAACTAAGGTGATACAACTTTGTGAAATCTTTAACAGTTCAAGAGTTTAGAACCGTCAGTGGCTTCACCCAGGCTAGCTAAAAGGATTGAAGGTTAAATTCTTTTTATACTCATGCTTCATATTTACCAAGTAAGCATTCAGCCGTCAGCCGTGAGCTAAAAGCTCACGCTACTTGAGGTGCCGTCAGCTTATTTTATTTAAAAGCATCTCCAGTAGCCTGGCCAAAAGCCCAAAGCTGATAGCTGATAGCTGATAGCTGATAGCTTACATTCCCAATCCCCAGAATATCTTGCCTTCTGAGGAACTTATCCCCCATAAATTAATTCAGATTAAACTAGCCCTTAGTGCTTTTGGTTATTGTTTGTTTTGCTCTTAATCTATCATCATGATCACTGCTAACTCTCTCAAACTTAGCTTGACCCAACTTTTCTCCCAATCTCTATTTGTCGGAGGACTTACTGCTATTAGTTTGCTATCTGGATTTATCCCTGAGCTTTCTGAAGACTCTTATACCCTTGTGATTAGCACTTCAGCCTATGCTCAAGATGTCACCTCTGACATTAGTCCTAATGACGTCACTCAATATGCTGAAGTTCTATTAGAAATAGAGCCTATTCGCGCATCTGCCTATGAAAAAATCACCACAATCCTAGGAGAGCCACCAGAAATTTTGTGCGATGACTCCGAGAGCATCAATAAGCTCCCCTCGACCGCCCAAGAAATTGCTAAAGATTACTGCCAACAGTCAGAGGTAATTGTCTCTAAGTATTTTCCCGAAGGAGGTAATAAACGATTCAACGAGATTACTATTCAGATGCAAGATAATCTAAATTTACGGGAACAGATTCAAAGTGAATTAGTGCGTCTTCAACAAGCCAAATTTGACGCTAGCTTTTAGCTGGGGATAGCTCGAATCATCAGCCACTTATTCCCTTGACCCATAAGTTAAACCATAACGTCAACCATAATTAAATCGTTTTGGGAAAAGCGTAAGGGTCTCAACGTTCCTCTTGGGCAAGCAGTAAGACGAGTTGCACACCTGGGAATTATCAATCAAGTTTAGACCTATAGT